>NZ_QHHV01000252.1:0-11631 GCF_003947245.1 Actinoplanes sp. ATCC 53533
ACAACGGCAGACACCTCGTCTACGCCACCACCCACGACACCGGCACCACCTGGGGCTCCATGAACTTCAGCCTCCTGACCAACTGGACCGACATGGCCTCCGCCAGCCAGAACACCATGTCATCCGCCACCGTCGCACCCTCACTGTTCTACTTCGCCCCCAAGAACATCTGGGTCCTCACCTACCAATGGGGCCCATCGCCCTTCATGTACCGCACCTCGAACGACCCCACCAACCCCAACGGCTGGTCCGCGGCACAACCACTGTTCACCGGCAGCATCACCGGCTCCGGCACCGGACCCATCGACCAGACGATCATCGGCGACGGCACCACCATGTACCTCTTCTTCGCCGGCGACAACGGCAAAATCTACCGAGCCGGCATGCCCATCGGAAACTTCCCCGGAAACTTCGGCGCCACCTACACCACGATCATGACCGACACCACCAACAACCTCTTCGAAGCACCCCAGGTCTACAAAGTCCAAGGCCAAAACCAATACCTCATGATCGTCGAAGCCATCGGCGCCAACGGCCGCTACTTCCGCTCCTTCACCGCCACCAGCCTCAGCGGCACCTGGACCCCCCAAGCCGCCACCGAGAGCAACCCCTTCGCCGGCAAAGCCAACAGCGGCGCCACCTGGACCAACGACATCAGCCACGGCGAACTCATCCGCACCACCGCCGACCAGACCATGACCATCGACCCCTGCAACCTGCAACTGCTCTACCAAGGACGCGCCCCCAACTCCGGCGGCGACTACGGCCTCCTGCCCTACCGCCCAGGCCTACTCACCCGCCAACGCTGACCACCACGACACCCGCCCACCGACCGGCGGGCTCGGCACCAGACCGAGCCCGCCGTGTCACGCGGTGGTCCCGGATCGCGGCTCAGCCCGGGCGGAGGTCCGTGACCGGCAGGCCGTACTCGGCGGGCGGGCCGGGCAGAGCTCGCGTCACCCGACGGCGGTGCCCTCGAGCTCGACCATCAGGTCGGGGACCGCCAGCCGGGCCACCCCGAGCAGCGTGCTGGCCGGTCTCACCCCGGCGGCGCCCAACCGCGACGCCAGCACGCCGTAGTGCTCGAAGAGCCGGTCGACGTCGGTCGTGTAGACGTTGAGCCGGACGAGGTTCGCCAGCGACATGCCGGCCTCGCCGAGAACGGCCTCCAGGTTGTCGAGGCTCAGCGCCAGCTGGGCCGCCAGGTCGCCGGCGTGCTGGGGCTTGCCGTCGCCGCTCATCGCGGTCTGCCCGGCGCAGTACAGGGTCCGGGCGGGCCCGGAGACCAGCTCACCCTGGTTGTATCCCAGCTCCGTCGACCAGGTCCACGGGTTGACCGCCGTCCGATCCATCGCTGTCTCAGCTCCATTCATCTCCGGTGTGGTCATGGGAGAAGCCTCCCAACCAATCACGACACCCTGTGTCGTGTATTCCTGGCATAGTTCTCGTATGCGGGCCGACCGGTTGGTCTCGCTGGTGCTGCTGCTGCGCCAGCGTGGCCGGCTGCCTGCGGCCACCCTGGCCCGCGAGCTGGAGGTGTCCACCCGCACCGTGCTGCGCGACATCGAGGCGCTGTCCGCGGCCGGCGTCCCGGTCTATGCCGAACGCGGCCGGCACGGCGGTTTCGCGTTGCTGCCCGGCTTCCAGACCGAGCTCACCGGGCTGAACCACGACGAAGCGCTCGCCCTGCTGGTCGCCGGATCGCGGCGCGGCGCGCAGGCGTTCGGTCTCGGCTCGGCGCTCGCCTCGGCCATGCTCAAGGTGGTCGACGCGCTGCCCGAGAGCTATCGGGACACCGCGGCCGGCGCGGCCGAGCGGCTGCTCATCGACCCGGAGACCGACCTGCTGTCGCGCCGGCTGGTCGCCGAGGAGCTTCCCGACATCGTCGTGGCCGCGGTCCGGCGCGCGGTGTTCGCCGGGCACAAGTTGCGCATCCACTACGCGGCGCTGGGCCAGCCCCCGAAGTGGCGCACGGTGGACCCGATCGGCCTGGTCACCGTCCGCGAGCAGGGCTACCTGCTGGCCACGAGGTCCGGCGCCGACCGCACCTACCGGCTGTCCCGCATCGTGGCCGCCGAGGAGCTCGCCGAAGCCGCACAGCGACCGGACCGGGTCGATCTGGACCGGGCCTGGCAGGAACGCAGCACGCGGTTTCGGACCGGCGGCGACCCGGTCACCGTGCTGGTGCGGGTGCCCGCGGCGCGGCGGGAGGAGCTGGTGCGCACCGCGCTGGCCGTCCGCAGCGAGGAGGCCGACGCGGACGGCTGGCTGCGGCTGGAGGTGACCTTCCAAGATCCGAGACATGCCGAACGGGCGCTGTGGCAGCTCGCCACGAACGCGGAAGCCCTGGCCCCGCCGTGGTTGCGCACCGCCCTGCGCGACCGCGCCGCCGCGATCGCCGCCTGCTACGAAGTGTCATCGCCCGGCGGTCGGTGAGACCCGCGCGACGACGAGGAGTAACAGCCCGCAGGCCGCGACGATCGCCCAGGCCGGTCGGGACGCTTGGGCGAGACCCGCCGGTTCGGTGTGCGCGATGACGCCACCCGCGACGGCGACGCCGAGCGCCGCGCCGAACTGGCGTGCCGTGGAGGTGATTCCACCGGCGACGCCCGCCTGGGCGGCCGGCAGCCCGCTGACCGCGGTGTTGGTGATCGGGGCGTTCGCGAAGCCGATGCCGACGCCGATGAGCAGGTAGGCGAGCAGCAGGACCTGGATGCCGGTGTGGTCGTGGAGGGTCACCAGGCAGAGGGCACCGAGCGTGATGCTGCCACCGGCGAGCAGCAGCGGCAGCCGCGGCCCGGTGCGGCCGATGAGGAAGCCGGACAGCGGGGCGCAGACGGTCGCGGCGATGGCCATGGGCAGCGTGATCGCGCCGGCCATGGCCGGGGTCAGCCCCTTCGCGTGCTGCAGGTAGAGAGTGCCGAGCAGCAACGTCATGTTCAGGGCGATGAACACGACGACGGCGCCGAGCACCGCAGCGGTGAAAGGCTTACGCCGGAACAACCGCAGGTTCATGAGCGGCTCACGGCGCCGAGACTCGGTCCGCACGAAACCCGCCACCGCGGCGACGACGACCGCGTACCCGATGATCGCGCCGGGCGAGACCCACCCGATGCTGGGGCCTTCGATGAGCAGCGCCACCGACCCGCCCACGACGACGGCCAGCAGCAGCTGGCCCGCCCCGTCCAGGCTTCTCGGCCGCGGCGCCCGCGATTCCGGGACGAAGACCGACGTCAGCAGCAGGACGACCACGATGATCGGCACGCCGGCCCAGAAGACGGACCGCCAGCCGAGGGCCGAAACGAGCACGCCGCCCACCAGGGGCCCGGCGGCCATGCTGACTCCGAAGATCGCCGCCCACACGCCGATCGCCTGGGCCCGCTCCTTCGGGTCGGTGATGACGTTGACCACGATGGCGAGCGCGACCGGACTCAGCATCGATCCGCCGACGCCCTGGGCCACCCGCGCCACGACGAGCACGCCGATCGACGGCGCGAGTGAGCAGGCCACCGACGCCACCCCGAACACGACCAGCCCCAGCTGGAAGACCCGGCGCCGGCCGATCCGGTCGGCCAGCGCACCGGCGGAGATCAACAGGCTGGCCAGGGCGATGGTGTACGCGTCGACCGCCCACTGAAGGCCACGGGTCCCCACCCGCAGGCCCTGCCCGATCGACGGCAACGCCACGTTGACGATCGTCGTGTCGAGTCCGACCACGAACAGGCTCATGGAGCAGATCGCCAGCACCAGCCAGCGGTTGGTGTGCCGGGTGGCGCCTTCGACCAGCCCTGTTGTCCGCATCACTGTCGCCTCCGAGTTCGCCGGTCACCTCGGAAGATCGTGTCCCCGGGCCCCGCCGACCCGGTAGAAAACTTGCGAAGGCTGCAAAAATGGGGGGATGGACGCCGAGCTGCAGCGAATGATCACCGACATCGGGCCGCGGCTGCGATCGCTCCGCCGTCAGCGCGGCATGACTCTCGAAGCGTTGTCGGCCGCGTCCGGGATATCGGTGAGCGGGTTGTCCCGGCTCGAGTCGGGCAAACGCCGTCCGACCCTCGATCTGCTCGTGCCGCTGGCCCGGGTGCACCGCATCGCGCTCGATCAGCTCGTCGCCGCGCCGGCCAGCGGCGATCCGCGGGTCCACCTGACGCCACGGCGGGCCCACAACGGCAGCGTCGTCGTCTCGCTGACCGACTATCCGGGGCGCGTGCAGGTCTTCAAGCAGGTGATCGGGCCACGCCGGCCCAAGCTGGTCACCCACGCCGGATACGAGTGGCTCTACGTGCTGGCCGGGGAGCTGCGGCTCCTCCTCGGCGAACGTGAGCTCACCCTGCACGCCGGGGAGGTCGCCGAGTTCGACACCGGCGAACCGCACTGGTTCGGCCCGGCGAACGATCAGGTGGTCGAGATCCTCCACCTGTTCGGCCCGCAAGGCGACAAAGCACAGGTCCGCGCGCGCCCGGGCGCCTCCCGCCGCAACGAGGTCAGTGATTCCTAGGCTCAGGGTGCGATCGCTGTCGATCCCGGTCACGATGAACGCCATGACGTCTCGTTCCCGACAGCAAGTCGGCCAGGAGTTCACCGTCACCGTCCGGCCGGGCTGAGTGACAGACCGGATCATGTTCATCATCGGCGTCACGCGCCCGGCACGACGTCGTCGTAGCCCTCCTTCCGCAGGCCGAAGCGGTAGGCACGGTTCATCACCAGCCGCAACAAGCGGGCCATCCCCGGGATCGCCGCGACGACCTTCAGCAGGACCGCCGGCGGGCCACCCTCGGCGTTCGCCGCATTGGCAGCGAGGTGTTCGCCCGCCAGCACCATCAGGTCCGGCACCGTGCCGCGGTCGGGGTGCGCGCCGGGAGCCCACGGCCGGGAGCGGGCCACGGCGTGGTTGCCGGTCACCTCCGCGTGCTCGACGTCGATGAGCAGCGCCGCGTGCGGGGGCATCCCGCGCAGCGCCATCGTCTCCAGCAGCGCGGGATCGTCGGTGATCGCGCCGCGGCCGCGGCCGTGGAGCACACCGCTGCGCCCCGGGACGAGCGCGGCGAACGAGAGCCGGTCGTCCTGTAGCAGGTTGTGGAGCGAGTCGGCGCGCTTGTTGCCCCGGCGATCCGGGATGACGAGCGTACGGCCGTCCAGGATCCGCGCCACCGCCTGCCGGTCGCCGCGCGGGCTCGTGTCGCTCCCCTCGGCGGAGTCCCAGGTGGACAGTGCGAGGAACGGCGAGGCGGCCAGGAACTCGGCGACGCCGGGCCGGCGCAGGGGGCCGTCACCCGCGATCTCGATGGTGGGCCCGGGCTGGGCGGGTGGCTGCCACAGGCGGGACCGGAGGACGGCTTGCGCGCAGTGCACGAACGCCTCCTCGATGTCGACGGTCGTCTCCGCGCCCTTCCGCCCCGCCACCGAACCGTTGACGCGCAGGATCTCACCGACGCCCGGCACGAGGAAGAAGAACGAGACCGGACCGCGCGGGTCGCCGGGCTCGGCCAGGGCGAACGAGATCCGGGTGGGCGAACGGACGCGGGCGAACCCTGGCGTGCCGCCGATGAAGGTCGTCCTGCTGGTGCCGTCGGCGGTCCGGTAGCCGAAGGCCGCGATCGGACACCGGGCGAGGACGGTCCGGCAGCCCTCGTCGAGGGCGCTGATCTGCTTAAGCATGATCATCGGCGCCGGGCGGCCGATGGTCGCCTCGACCTCCGCCACCGTCGCCAGCCGGCGCGCGGTGCTCGGGCGATATCCTTGCGTGGTCTTGTTTTCCCAGCTCACAGTACTATTGTGAACAATAGCTCAGCTCTTTGGCTACTCGCTTTCCGCGCCTGAGACAGGACCGCCAGATGCCGTCGGCCGACCGCCGCCTTCAGCCACGTCGCACGCCTCGCCAGGTGCGCGCCGAGCTCACCCGCGAGCGCATCCTCACCGCCGCTGCTCACGTTTTCGCCGAGCACGGCTACGCCGCCGGCACCACCAACCGCATCGCCGAACGCGCCCGCATCTCCATCGGCTCGCTGTATCAGTACTTCCCGAACAAGGACGCCATCCTCGCCAAGCTGCTCGTGCGGCACATCGACCACGGCACGTGGACGCAGGCCGACCAGCTCGACCTGTCCCCCGGGAGCCTGGAGGCGACGGTGCGGACGCTGGTCCGCGACGCGATCGACAACCACGGCGACGATCCGCAGCTGCTCCGGATCATGATCGAGGAGGCGTCGTTCTCCCAGGAGTTGCTCGACACGATCGACCGGCACGGCAAGACACGCGTCGGTCAGGTGCGCGACCTCCTCGCCCGGCACCCGGATGTCGGCGTGCGAGACCTCGACACCGCGGCCGAGCTGATCGTGTTCACAGTGGAGATGAACACGCACAAGCTCATGGCCGACCCGCGGGCCATCCCGGTCGAGACGTTCGAGAACGAACTGGTGGACATGATCACCCGCTATCTGCGCGGCCCGGCGCGGGGCGCGCCCCGGCCCGGCGAGACCGCGGAAGGCGCACCAGGCTGACCGCGCCCGCGCACGCGGACCCGGGTGGGTGACCCACCGGGGATTCCCGCTTCCCGGCGGGAGAATCGGTGCATGGGCGCCGGCGTGCGGGTGGGTGTCACGGCCATCGCGACGGCGGCGATGGCCACCTCGACCCTGCCGCTGTACGGGGTCAGCGCGCTCGGCCCGATCCTCGTCGAGGACCTGGAGCTGTCCCGGCCACAGCTCGGATCGCTGGTCGCGGTGACGATCAGCGCCGCGGCATTGCTGTCGATGGCGGCCGGGCGCCTGATCGACCGGATCGGTGCGCGCAGCGGTCTCCTCGGCCTCGCCGCCGCGGTCGTGGCCACCTTGTTCGCCGCGTCGCTGGCCGACTCCTACGCCTGGCTGCTCGCCGCGCTGGCGGTCGCCGGTGTCGGGCAGGCGCTGGCGAACCCCGCCACGAACGTCCTCATTCGGGCCCGGATACCGCCGCCCGGCGACGGCCTGGCCGTCGGCTACAAACAGTCCGGGGTGCAGATCTCCGCCTTGCTCTCCGGGCTGGTCCTGCCCTGGGTGGCGGCCGAGCACGGGTGGCAGTGGGGGCTGCGGACCTCCGCGGCGGCCGCCCTGGTGGTGGCCGTCGCGGTGCCGCTGGTACGAGCGCCCGCGCCGCACGTCCACTCCGGGGCCCGGCGACCGCTGCCGCCGTGGCTGTTCCGCCTGACGCTCTACTGCTTCGTGCTCGCCACGGCGAACGCGGCCGTCGCCGCCTACCTGCCGCTGTTCGCGGTTCAGGATCTCGGCTACCGGCCCGGCATCGGTGGCGCGGTGCTCGCCTGTTTCGGGGCGGCCGGCGTCTTCGGCCGCGTCTGGTGGACGCGGCGGGCGGCGGGCGGGAACGACCGGCCGGCGACGATGCTGACCGGCCTGGCCTGCGCGGCCGCCGGATGTGCGCTGCCGCTGGTGGTGGCCACCCTGCCGCACCTGGGAGCGCTGGTGTGGGTCGGTGCGCTCGGGGTCGGCGGATCCGCGACCGCCGCGTACGCGGTGGCGATGCTCGAGGTCGTCCGCAACGCCGGCGATGACACGGGCCGGGCGTCCGGCCTGGTGTCGGTCGGCTTCTTCCTCGGCTTCGCGGCCGGGCCGATCGCCTTCGGGTTCCTGACCGACCATGCCGGATACCGGGCCGGCTGGATCGCGGTGGTCGGCACGCTCGTCCTCGCCGCGGCGGCGGGCCTGCCGTTCCGTCGCATGGCCGCGCCAGCCGCCGGCTGACCGCGGACCCGGACGCGGATACGAAACGGCAGCGGTCCCCCCAAGGACCGCTGCCGTTTCTCCCCTATCACCCGTCGCGCGGTTTAACCCTCAGCGGGTGGCACCGGCGCGGCGCTTGCTCCAGACGTCGAAGGCGACCGCGGCGAGCAGGACCCCGCCCTTGACCAGCATCACCGTTTCGCTCTGGGCACCGATCAGCGACATGCCGTTGTTGAGGACACCCATGATCAGGCCACCGGTGATGGCGCCGACCACCTTGCCGACACCACCTTGGACCGCCGCGCCGCCGATGAAGGCCGCCGCGATCGCGTCCAGTTCGGCGTTCGTGCCCGCGGTCGGATTACCCTGGCCGAGGCGCCCGGCGAAGACGATGCCGGCGACGGCGGCGAGCACGCCCATGTTGACGAAGAGCCAGAAGGTCACCGACTTGACCTTGACACCGGAGAGCGTGGCGGCCTGCAGGTTGCCGCCGACCGCATAGATCTGCCGGCCGAACACCGAGCGGTTGGCCAAGACGGAGTAGACGAGCACCAGCCCGGCGAGCAGCAACAGCACCCAGGGCAGGTTCTTGGACCGGGCCAGCTGCACGACGATGAACATGACCACCACGGCGGCCACCGCGATCTTCGCGGCGAACTGCCACAGCGGCTCGACGACCTGGCCGTACTTGAGGCGCCCGGACCGGCTGCGCCACTGGGCCAGCGCCAGCAGCCCGACCGCGACGACGCCGACGAGGAGACTCAACAGATCGGCCCCGCCCAGTGCGCCGAGGCCGATGTTGCCCAGATAGCCCTCGGTGAAGCCGTTGGCCAGGGTCTGCACCTCGTTCGGAATCGGGCCGACTCGCTGGTTGTCGAGCACCATGTAGTTGACCGCGCGGAACAGCAGCATGCCGGCCAGCGTGACGATGAACGCCGGGATGCCGAAGTAGGCGACCCAGAAGCCCTGCCACGCCCCGATCAGCCCGCCGACGATCAAGGTGATCAGCAGGGCCAGGGGCCACGGCACGTCGTGGTTGACCGTCAGCACCGCGGCGACCGCGCCCGTCGTCGCCACCACCGAGCCGACCGACAGGTCGATGTGCCCGGCGATGATGACCAGGATCATGCCGATCGCCAGGATGAGGATGTACGAGTTCTGCACGACGATGTTGCTGATGTTCTGCGGCGCGAGCAGGTCACCGTCCGTCAGGATGGTGAACAGCACCACGATCACCGCGAACGCGATGTAGATGCCGCTCTGCCGCAGATTGATGGTGAACCGGCGGGGAGACTGGCCGACCGGAGGCAGCCCGGCGGCCGCGGATCCGTCGAGAGCGAGGTCGGCGTTGGTGGGGGCGACGCTCATCGCGGCTACTCCGTTCCTCTGGTCATGAGCGCCATCAGGCCCTCTTGGGTGGCGTCGGCGCGCGGCACCTCGCCGGTGATCCGGCCGGCCGACAGCGTATAGATTCGATCACAGAGCCCGAGCAGCTCGGGCAGTTCCGAGGAGATCACCAGCACCGCCTTGCCCTGGTCGGCAAGCGCGTTGATGATCGTGTAGATCTCGTACTTGGCACCGACGTCGATGCCCCGGGTCGGCTCGTCGAGAATCAGCACGTCCGGGTCGCTGAAGATCCACTTGGACAGGACGACCTTCTGCTGATTGCCGCCGGAGAGCTTGCCGGTGATGCTGAGCACGCTCGGCGCCTTGATGTTCATGCTCTTGCGGAAGCCGTCGGCGACCTTGTATTCCTCGTTGTCGTCCACGATGCCGCCGCGGCCGGCGAGCTTACCGAGGGAGGCGGCCGAGATGTTGCGCTTGATGTCCTCGATGAGGTTCAGGCCGTAGCGCTTGCGGTCCTCGGTCGCGTAGGCGATGCCGTGCTTGATGGCCTCCTGCACCGAGCGGAGCCGGATCTCCTGGCCGTCCTTGATGATGCGACCGGAGATGTCGGTCCCCCAGGACCGGCCGAAGACGCTCATCGCCAGCTCGGTGCGGCCCGCGCCCATCAGGCCGGCCAGGCCGACGACCTCGCCGCGGCGCAGCACGAGGTTCGCGCGGTTGACCACCACCCGGCCGTGCTGGGTGGGGCTGTGCACCGTCCAGTCCTCGATCCGCAGGATCTCCTCGCCGACGTTCGACTCGTGCGGGGGGAACCGGTGGTCCAGGTCGCGGCCGACCATCCCGGAAATGATCTTGTCCTCGGTGACCTCGTCGGTCGCCAGGTCGAGGGTGCTGATGGTCCGCCCGTCGCGCAGGATCGTCACCCGGTCGGCGACGGCCATGACCTCGTTGAGCTTGTGCGAGATGATCACGCTGGTGATGCCCTCGTCGCGCAGCCCGCGGATGAGGTCGAGCAGGTGGGCCGAGTCCTCGTCGTTGAGCGCGGCCGTCGGCTCGTCCAGGATGAGCAGGCGGACCTGCTTGGACAGCGACTTGGCGATCTCCACGAGCTGCTGCTTGCCGACGCCGAGTTCGATGATCGGGGTGGTCGGGTTCTCGTTCAGGCCCACCCGGCGCAGCAGCTGCGCGGCCGCGTGATTGGTGGCGTTCCAGTCGATGAACCCGCGCTTGGCCTGCTCGTTGCCGAGGAAGATGTTCTCCGCGATGGACAGCTGCGGTGCCAGCGCCAGCTCCTGATGGATGATGACGATGCCGCGGTGCTCGCTGTCGCGGATGCCGGCGAACCGGCACTCCTCGCCCTCGAAGGTGATCTCGCCGTCGTAGGAGCCGTGCGGGTAGACCCCGGACAGCACCTTCATCAGGGTGGACTTGCCGGCGCCGTTCTCTCCGCAGATCGCGTGGATCTCGCCGCGACGTACCGTCAGGTTTACGTCCGCGAGTGCCTTGACCCCGGGAAACGTCTTGGTGATGTCCTGCATCCGCAGGATCGTCTCGGTCATGCTTACTCCATCAAGGGGTCGAACGGGCAGATGCCCGGGTGGCGGTCCCCCGCCCGGAGGCGGGGGACCGCCCGTCCTCACTGCAGGTCCGACTCCTTGTAGTAGCCGGTGTCCACCAGCTCCTTCTTGTAGTTGCTCTTGTAGATGATCACGGACTCGAGCAGCTGGGACGGCACCACCTTGACGCCGTTGTCGTAGTCCTTGGTGTTGTTGGTCTGCGGGGTCTGGCCCTTGAGCACCGCGTCGGCCATGTCGACGGTGGTCTTGGCCAGCTCGCGGGTGTCCTTGTAGATGGTGGCGAACTGCTCACCGGCGATGATCGACTTGACCGAGGCCTTCTCGGCGTCCTGCCCGGAGACGATCGGGTACGCCTGGCCGGCGGTGCCGTAGCCGTTGCTCTTCAGTGCGGCCAGGATGCCGATGGACAGACCGTCGTACGGCGAGAGCACGCCCTGCACCTTGGTGCCGCCCTTGTACGTCGAGGTCAGCAGGTCCTCCATGCGAGCCTGCGCGGTCTCGGCCTTCCACTGCAGGATGGCGACCGTCTTGAACTCGGTCTGACCGCTCTTGACCACGAGGGTCTTCTTGTCGATGTACGGCTGCAGGATCGACATCGCGCCGTTGAAGAAGAAGGTGGCGTTGTTGTCGTCCGGCGAACCGGCGAACAGCTCGATGTTGAACGGACCCTTGGCGTCGCCGGGCGAGCCGTCCTCCTTGAGCAGCTTCAGGCCGACCAGCAGCGAGGTCGCCTGCTGGACACCGACCTTGAAGTTGTCGAAGGTGGCGTAGTAGTCCACGTTCGGGCTGTTGCGGATGAGCCGGTCGTAGGCGAGCACCGGGATCTTGTTGTCCTTGGCGGTCTGCAGCTGCGAGGTCAGCGCGGTGCCGTCGATGGAGGCGATGATCAGCAGCTTGGCGCCGCGGGTGATCTGGTTCTCGAGCTGGCTGACCTGGGTCGGGATCTGGTCCTCGGCGTACTGCAGGTCGACCTTGTAGCCCTTGGCCTCGAG
>NZ_QHHV01000253.1:0-8585 GCF_003947245.1 Actinoplanes sp. ATCC 53533
TGACCGACACGCGTGGCCAGCGTGTCGCGGGTTGGTGGCGCGCGAGCCGGGCGAGGGAATGCTGTATGTCGATGCGTCGGGGATTACGTCGCCAGACCCCGTTGAGGAGGTCGGCGAGGCCCAACGGGGCGCAGATTTCGATGACGTCGTCGGCGCCGAGGCGTACGGCCACTGCGGTAGCGGTTTCGGGCCAGGTGCCCACCGCGGCGCGAATCGACGTCAGGGGTTCGACCGCGGTGCCGCCGAATTTGGCTGGGTACCAGGTGTGTACCGCTGCCTGGTTCTTCGCCTCCCAGGGCATGACAGGTAGTCGTCGCTGGAGCCGTTCTGTCATCCTGTCGTCGTTGGTGCGGCTGAGGTCGTGCGGGTCGAAGAAGGCGACGTCCACGTCCCGGACCTCTGCTGGCAGGAACCCGGATCCGTAGCGCTCGCCCCAGACGAGATCGCGTAGAACTCCGGCACCGATCCAGGCCTCGGGGATCTGCTCGTCATGGACTGCCCGGAGAACTCGCGCCATCCATGGACTAGACCGGATCAGTTCCATCAATTCGTGTCCGTGGTCGCTCTGGTCACGTGCGTGGAAACGGCTGGGCACGGCAGGAGACTATCGCGATCCCGGCGAACCAAACGCCGCTGATCTACACCTGATCGGATCGCGCGTCTGACACGGTGGGGGCCGGGCAAGCACATCGTCGATCCGGGCGTGATTCGAGATCATGTCGTTTAGGGCAGAGCACTGGACACGTCAGACGGCATCGGCGCAGCTAGAGCAGCATCCCGCCACTTCGGAGCGACATCGGCGGGTGCCTATCACGTGGGACGCTATTCAGCTGCATACGGCCTGCCAGGCTCTGCGGGCGCTGCACCGCTGGTCCACCAGCCGTCTGGTGACCGTTAGGGTAAGCGGATGGGTGTGGCCATGATCGCGTCGGCGAGGACCGCGGCTGCCTTCCATTCGCCCGTCGCGCCACTGCTGACGGAGGCGACCCTGGCCGCTGCCGGATTGCCGCTGCAGCCTTTCGACGGGATGCAGGTCGAGCTCGTCCGGGCCAGCGCGAAGGGCAAATGGCATGTTCCGGGCACCGACGCCAGCCGGTGCAGTCACGTGAGCCGGGCGTTCGGCTACCGGCCGGCCAGCCTGCCCGTGCAGAAGATCAGCGTCCTGGGCGAGCACGACCTGTGCAGTTCCTGCGCTTCGCAGGTGCGGCTGCCCGGCGCGGCCGGGGTCCTGCACGTCGCGGCGGGACTCATCGTCGCCGCCTGCCAGTGGGTGACCGAACTGGAACGCCTCGCCCCGGCGATGGGGTGGCTGGACGTGGCCCGGTGGTCGCGGCAAACCCCGTTCGGGCCGCCCGATCCCATGCCCGCTCTGCTCGCCGAGCTGAAAGGGGCTCGTGGCTTCGCCTGCCACCGCGGCACCGCGCTGGCGGCCTGGGGCCGGCTGCGGCAACGCCGCGACGCCGCGCTGGCGGCCTGGGGCCGGCTGCGGCAACGCCGCGACGCCGCGCTGGCCGTGGCCCAGCAGTCCGCCGGGCCGCCGGGGCTGCGAGTACTGGCCGCCCGTGCGCGGGACCTGCTGCTGGGTGACCGCGACACCCTCAGTGAGGCCCACGCCCTCGATGCGATCGCCGGTGGAGGCCGTCGCATGATCTACGAACCGGGCTTGGCGCCGCTGGCCTTCGACGCGTGGCTGCGAGCAGTCGCCGCGGACGGTGACCTGGGTGCCGGGCACACCGCGATGCTCGCCGCTGTCGAGGGCCGCCTCGGCGGCGCCGAGGTGCGTGACGTGTCGCTGCTGCCCACACCCGCGCTCACCCCCTCCACCGGGCATGCCACCCCGGCTGCGTGGGCCGCGGCCGAGTACCGGCTCGCGCGCCGCCACATCGTCGACGGCTGGTGCGCCCGACTCGGCGCCGCACTGCACGACGGGCAGATGCACACCGGCGGTGACGATCAACTCCTGCTGATCGCCGGCTGGCCGATCATCAACGAGCCCGACCGGGAGGTCGCGTACCTCACCCAGTACCCGGTCCTGGCCCGTGCCGTCATCACCAGCCGGTACCGCCATCCGCAACCAGAACCGCAGAGCATCCCATGGGCGGTCGTGCTCCGCGTGCCGGCCTTCGCAGCCGGCCACGCCGCAGCTCACCACAGCGACTACCTGTACGCCAAGACCGGCGTCGCGGTGCCCCACGATGGCCCTGTCGACGACCGCGACGTACGCACCTTGCTACGCCCCGCCGCCGGGTACCTGCCCGAGGACAGCGCGGACGACGCCGCCGGGCCACTGCCCGCCGTCACCGCGTGGCGCACCGAGGTCGGCCCGGGATACGACCTGCGGGACTGGGCACGCGAGCACGGCGAATACCACTGGCATCTGCCCCAGCGGTGGCGATGGACCCCCGCCGACGACCCCCACGCGACCGGACCGGGATCCGCCCGCATGCTGCAACAACTATGCCAGGCACTGCACCGGTACACCGCCGTCCTGGTGATCGCCGCAGGCGAACCCGACGCCCTGCAACGCCTTGAACTCCTCGTCTCGCCGAAGGCCGTTAACCCGGACACCGGCGAGCTGACCTACCAGCCGTACGACCTGCCCCACTGCCCGACAGTCACGGTCCCCTGGCGGCGCATCATCGGCCTGAACGACGCCTGGTGACAGCACCTCGTCCCCGGCCACGAGGGAAGCTGCAGATCCGTTCGGTGCGGTTCCCGTCTTCGCGGAACTGCTCGCCGACCGACTGAGAGTCCTCGGCCCGATCACCGCGACAGCCTGGAGACGCGCAGGTGCACCGCTAGCGGGTGTCGGCAGATCGACAAAGCTGCGATTGTTGCCCCGGCAGATGCAGCCGATGCCGGCCGCACAGACCGTCAGCGATGATGGAGCGATGCGGCTCCTCATCCTCGGCGGCACCTGGTATCTCGGCCGCACCATCGGCGAACTCGCGCTCGACGCCGGATGGCAGGTCACCACCTTCAACCGCGGCGTCTCGGCACCGGACCTGGCCGGCCTCGAGGTGATCCGCGGTGACCGCGAACGTGCCGACGACTTCCGCCGACTCGCCGAGCACGGCCCGTGGGACGCGGTCATCGACACGATCGGATATGTTCCGCAGCAGGTCCTCGGCGGCGCGACCGCGCTGGCAGCCGCAGTGGGCCACTATGTGTTCCTGTCGTCGGTCAACGTCTACACCGGCTGGCCGAACGAGCCGTTGGACGACAACTCTGCGTTGTTCGGGTGTCCGCCCGACGCGGACAAGGCGTTCGGCGCCGACCTGGGCTACGCCGGCCAGTACGGCGCCCACAAGGCAGGGTGCGAGCGCGCCGTCGTGGCTGCCTTCGGCGCTGACCGGGCGACGCTGCTGCGGCCCGGCGTCATCCTCGGCCCCCGCGAGTACGTGGGCCGTCTGACCTGGTGGCTCGACCGGGCCGCCCGCGGCGGACAGTTGCTGGCCCCTGGGCCGGCCACCCGAGCGATCCAGCCGATCGATGTCCGCGATGTCGCCCAGTTCGCGTTGCACTGCGCCACCGCCCGGATCGCCGGCGCCTACAACGTCTGCGCGCCCGTCGGGCACGGCACGTTCGCCGAGCTCATCGACGATTGCATCGCGGCGACCAAGGCCGGTACCGAACCCGTCTGGGTCGATCCGCAGTGGCTCATCGACCGGGGCGTTGAACAGTGGACCGAGCTGCCGCTGTGGCGCACCCATCGTGGGGTGTGGGCCGTCGACAGCCGCCGCGCATTCGCCGCCGGCCTGCGGTGCCGGCCGCTACGCGACACCGCGGCGGATACGTGGACCTGGATGACCGGCGGCGGCGCCGCGATCACCGGCGAGGGCGAGGCGGGACGAGCCGCCGACCACGGTCTCACCCCCGAGCGGGAAGCCGAGCTGCTGACGGCCTGGCGGCCGGCCGGTCAGGCCGGAGGTAGCGCCGGCGGTGCCCGGTGAGTGGTGACGAACCCCGAGGCTAGCTCGGCCATCCGCCGTGCCTTTGGCATACCGCGCCACTGAGGCTCTGCCAGCACCCGCCGTACCCGGTGGACGCGGCCGACCACGCCGATGCGTCGCCAGTCCACCGGCATCGACCATAGCGGCGCCAGGGTTTCCCGGGCGTTGTCCAGCTGACCACCGAGTAGTTGACAGGTGGCCAGGTCGACTCGTGCCTCAGCCGGCACCGTCGACCACGGGTCCGTGGGCTGGCTGCCGGCCAGCTCTAGGGCGGTGGCCGCCGCCGCGATCGCCGGCGCAGCGTGGTCCATCTGCAGCCAGGCGGTGCTCGCGCTGCGCGCCTGCTGCGCGGCGGTGTAGCCGAACTCCCCACCGACGACGTCGTGCAGCAGGTCCCGGCCGTCGGCCGTGCGGGCGTCGGCGGCGGCCCTGAGCGCCTGCTGCACCTCGTCGGCGGCGCCGCGGTGCGACCACGCGCGGGCCAGCACGGACAGCGCGCGGACCCGCGCGACGCCGGCCGGCGCGAACGTCACCGCGGCCTCGGCGTACCCGACTGCGTCGGCGGGTTGCCCGGTCCAGTACGCGATCGTAGCCTGCATGCCGCGCGCGTACGCCCGGACGCCGTCGTGGCCTATCACCTCGCCGTAGGTGTACGCGGCCCGCGCGTAGTCCATCGCCGACGGCCACAGCCCGAGGTCGACACTTTCGCTGGCGAGCAGCCCCGCCGCCTGCGCGACGACGAGGTACAGCTCGTGCTGCTGGCTGGGACGGCGGGTCCGTTCGAGCAGACCGACGGCGAGGTTACGCAGCCGCAGGGTCTCGCTCACCGCGACCGCCGGGGTCAGCCGGGTGAAGCTCCGCGCGATCCGGCTGACCTCGTCGCGCAGCTGCTCAATGGTGGCGTCTGACACGGCCCATGCCCCTGCGTCCATCGCGTGTTCGCTGGTCTCCCGCGCGGCGTCCATGATCGAACGCTCCACCTCAACGTACGCGTTGCTCGGAGCGGCGGCAAACCCGCCCGTGCTCCCGGACGACCACGCGCTGGCGGCCAGGAGTTGCTGTTCGAGGACGATCACCTCGTCGTAGTCCGCGGTGAGGACACCACCGGTGTCGAGCAGTTCGTCGCAGCGTTGCCAGAACTCGCGCTGCGTGCGTTGGCCTCCGGTCTCGACGTTCGCGATGGTCGAACGCCCGTAGAGGGTCAACGGTGCGAACTCGTGCTGCGTGTAGTTGGCGGCCTCACGAAACAACCGCAACCGCCGGCCCAAGGCCTTACGCCGCTCCCGAACGTCATCAGGGCCCACCGGCGGAACCTCCCAGGCCACCACGAAGGCCGCGCAGCCGCTGCTGTGCGCCGGCCCCCACTCCGGTCACGCTAAGGCCAACGGCACGATGAGCACGACCCGCCGTACTCCGAACCGCGCGTAGCCCGCCCACGGGTACTTGCCGTCGAGTGAAGGACGGCGGCGACATCCGGGGTGGAAGAAGGGACCGTCGCACTGCGGTCGACATACGTCCGACTCTATCGGGTGTCGCAGTCACGGACCTCGTGCCGCTCGACCGTGTTCGGCCCGCCGGGCGCGGGCGATCCTGAAGACGGCAGGTTGCCCGCAGCCCTGCCGCGACGGTTCCGCCATGACTGCCGGTGCCGTTGGCCGGAGGCACCGGCAGGAAACCTGTTGGGCCAACCTGTAATCGTTCCGGTGCCCGGGGAGCACCCGAGGCGTACGCCGCTACCTACAAGCCGCGAAGGATCAACTCCACGCGAGATCGTGAGTGCCCGTAACCTCGTCCTGTCGCCAAACCGTCCCCGATAGCAGGTGCCGTGAGAGACGAAGACGAGATCAGGCAGGCCGTCGAACGCATGACCGCCCACATCGTGCGGGCACTGTCCGCCACCACGCCGAACATCACCGCTTACCGGGCCGCATTCCACCTCCCGGGCATCGAGAGCCAGCCAGGAGAAGGCGCGGCGCCCATCGTGATCGCGAACCTTCTGGCCAACTGGGCGGACGGCATCAGCCTGTTCCCCCAGGACATCTTCCCGCCCGTCAATACATCCTCCACCTCCGGCGAGCATCGAGCTGCGGTGCTCGCCGCCGCGGCGAGCGGTGACCGTCGGCGGTTACAGGACACACTCGTCCCGGTGCTCAACCTGCCCGACCAACTGGTCTCGGAGGTGACCTATGCCTTGGCGAGCGACTACTCCCACCTCGTCGGGCTGTGTGGCGGATTGTCGACCGTTCAGGACGTTACCGGAATCGTGGCGGGAGCCGCGGCGTCAGCAGCCGAGCGGAACATCGTCTACGCCGCCAGCCTCATCGTGGCCGCGACGGACGCCGCTTCGGCGGCCAACGCGCATTATGCCGTCGATCGGATTTCCCGCCGGCCGGGCGGCGGGTCCACGCTGACGCGGATGCTCGGCGTACTGGTCCGGGCCGCGTGGGTGACGGTCGAGAAGGCATCCCCCGCGACAGCGCTCTCGGGCGCCGACGACGCACGCCTGCGGGTCAACGGTCTGGCGCCCCGCGCCGAGTCGGGCCGCCGCACCGTCGGTCTGATCCGCAAGGCCGTCGCCGGCATGTCGACCGACGGTGCCGGAGCCGAGGTCCGGCTTCATGCGGCTGCGCTCGCGAACCTGCCCCTGCCAGACCTCATCGTCGCCGTCCGGTACGCGGCGGCGCTCATCGCGCGGCACGTTCCGGCAGCGGTGAGGACGATGGTGGGTGAGGCGGCCGACGCGCTCGACCCGGATCGCCAGTAGCCCTCGCGGCGCTTCGGTGTCAAACGGCGCCGCCAGCCATGCGCCCGCGCGTTCCCCCGTGCCGGCCAGCGCGACCATGGTCATCTGTCCGTGGTGCATCACCGAACAGCCCGGCCCCGCTGCGGGGTAGGCAGCGTCCAGGCACAGGCTGGCGGGCCAGGCGAACGGGGAGATCGCCGCCGAACAGGTGAGGTGGTCCTCGCGACTCATGCGGTTCGTGGAGCTTGTTCGGTGGCTGCGCGATGTCTCGGCCGGGCCAGGATGCGAAGACGATCACCTGGGCGCCGCGCCGCCCCCAGCAGCAGTTCGCTCCCGAACCTGACCATGAAGTCACTGTTGATCAACACAGTCGTCAGGAGTCACGACATGTCACGTTCGCCGAGGACCAGGGCGCAAACACGGGCGGCGCAGCAGGCGCGAGCCGCACACCAGAGCTGGCTGGTCGCGCGTGACCTCGACGAGATGAGCGGCTGGCTCAACGAAGCGGCGTTCACCGCCATCCTGCTTGCCGCGCTCCTCGATCCGGACAGCCGGGACGCCGTAACGGCTGCGCTGCTCGCCGACACACCAGCGGAGTCTCTACATGCTCACGGCCCGCTGACCTTGCAGAGCGCGCCCGGCACCGTGATGGATCTTGTCCTTGGTTTCGGGGAGCAGCCCGACCTGGCCGCGGTCGTCATCGAGGCCAAGCGCTTCGAGTCGCCCTCGAACTGGTGCTGGTCGGCGCAGGGTGAGTGGCTTTGCCAGACCGATGTGGCCGTGGAGGACTCGACCGAGGTCGAGCCGCCCGGATGGCTATGGGGCGTGCACCAGGGTCAAGTCCACGACTTCGTGCTGGTAGACGCCTTCTCCCGGCCGGCCAGCACCCTGTTCCCCGGCGCTCGACACAACCACCGATGGCGCACCGTTGGATACGCCAGCCTCGGCGCCACCCTGCGAACTGCACACGACTGCGACACGCGCGGACTCGTCCCACTCCTCACCGCCCTGTGGGCCGATTCGAGTCACCGCTTCTGAGCACGCGCCGGTGACCGCACCCCGGTCCCACCCCACCCACGACGAGACCGCAAACTCAGGGCGGCCCGGTCGAAGGGACGCCACATCCTGCCCCGGACCGGCAGTTGGATCAGGTCCAGCGGATCCGCTTGGCGGCGGATACCGCTGAGCTGCCAGCGTCCGCGGTCGTCGTCCTGATCGGCCGGCACACCCGCAGTCCTGGGGAGACCACGTCGTTGTTATGCGAGTTCGGGCAGGAGTCGGCTGGTGAACCCGTCGCGGCGAAGTTGGTCGTAGGCGTCGCGGACGTCCGAGGGCACCATCTGGGGCACGGCGAAACCGCGGGCCGGGTATTCGAGGATACGTTGCAGGTCACCCACCAGAATGTCGATGATCAGCCGCTCGTCACGGACGGTCTCGAGGTAGTCGTCGAAGCCGATCGTCTGTGAGGCACAGACGACCTCGACCTGCGGCCACCGTCGTCGACACGTTGCCCACGCCCGCCGCTGGTCATGGGGCCGGCATACCAGCATCACCGTCTGGGGTTCAATGCCGGCAGCGGCCAGCACTTCACGCGACAGGGTGATGTTGAGTCCGGTGTTGGTCGCGGCAGGTTCGAGCAGAATGGCGGACTCGGGCACTCCCGCGGCTATCGCTTCGTCGCGGAACCGGGCCGCTTCGCCGTCGGGGAACTGTTCGGGATGGATCGAGTTGGCGCCGCCGGTAAACACCAGAAGCGGAAACCAGTCGGCGTGATACAGATCTGCCGCGTGCCGGGCGACACCGATGTCGTGGCTGCCCAGACCGATGGCAGCCTCGCAGCGGCGAAGCGGTTGCCGTAGTTGGTGGTAGCGCCACAGCCGGGAAGCCGC
>NZ_QHHV01000254.1:0-8821 GCF_003947245.1 Actinoplanes sp. ATCC 53533
ACCATAGGTGGCACGGAAGGTGGAGACGCCGCTGCCGAGGCCCGCATCGAGCGCCATGACCAGTCCACGGTGCTCAGTGGACGAGTCGTAGGTGAGCGTGCTGGTGGATTTGCCGTCGTTGACGCTCTTGATGTTGCCGTCGATGTCGTAGGTGTAGGCGGTGGTGGCACCGTCGGCGTCGGTGTAGCTCAGCAGCCGGCCCAACACGTCGTAAGTGCTGGACAAGACTGTCGAGCCCTGCGTCGCTGTCGTCTGCAGGCCTGTGGCGGAGTCGTAGCCGACAGTGGTGGCTGTCACCGACGACGAACTCGGCAGCCCGGACACCGAGGTGGCGGTGCTGGTTGGCCGGCCGACCCCGTCGTAGCCGACGGTCGTGGTCCGGGTGACAGAGCCCGAGCTTTCGGTGACGGTAGCAACCTGGCCGTACGCGCCGTAGGTGTAGATCTTGCCCACGACGGCGTATCCGGTGGACGGGCCACCACCGGGGTCCGTTCGGCATACCTGCCCCGCCCAGTGCGGCTTACCGCCGCAGGCCGGGTAGGTGGAGTTCGCCGAAGTTGTGTAGTAGGTGGTCAACACGGTGTTCGGATCCGTGGCCGCCGCGCCGGGTAGCCGGGACTCGACCACCCTGCCGGAGGAGTCATATCGCACTTTGCCGGTCAGGTCGGCCGAGGACGACGCGCTCGTGCCCATCCAGGTGGTCTGTGTGGTGGGTCGGAAAAGTGTCCAGCCGGACGTGGGACCGGAGGCCGATGAGTCGTCGATGGGGTCGTATCCGGTCACCGTCGTCGTCGTGTCCGCGGCCGGGACGGTTGTCCCGTCCAACGCGGTCGGGGTGGTGACGGTCTTGGTGACCAAGTGGAAGGCATCGCTGGTGGGAGCGCCGGTGTCATACGTGTACGAGGTCTGGGTCCGGATCGAGGCGATCTCCCCTGACGACAATTGGGCTGAATGTGCGGGGCCGAGCGTGCCAAGCAGATCGGCTCCGTCCTCGCTGTAGGTGCCGATGGTGGCCAAAAGATCCGCTCGGGCGGCCGAGGAGACCTGCGCGGCAACGTACGGGTCCGTATCGCCGGTCGGGGCCAGCGCCTGAGCGCGGTTGCCTGCGTCCAGCGACCAAATCTCGTTGCCGTTCTCGTCGTAGCGGGTGGAGTCGATCTGCCAGGCGCCGGCGCCGAATGCAGCAGTGTTGACCACCACGCCGTTCACGTCCGCGTAGGTGACCTCCGCGTACGGCCAATCCCCCTCGGCCGGGCCATAGGCGCCGTTAATGCCGGCGGCCGGCACGTGGGAAGCCGGGAAAACCGCCGCGCCAGAGTAGGCGAGATCTGAGATCTGACCCCAGGTGGCCGCGACAGTCCCGGACACATCCGGCGCTCCGGACACCCCGGCGACCGGCAGGTCGTAGGCGACCGCTTGGACGGCGTCGCCATTGGCAGTGTCGGTGCGGGCAACACCGGCTAGCCGTCCTTGGGTGTCGTAGGCCAACGTCCATGGGCTTTGACCGGACGGGGTGATCGTGGCGATCCGCCCCGCCGAGTTGTAGGTGTAACGCGTCTTCAGTGGGGTGGTGAAGCGCGGATCCCATGCGACGCGCAGGTGGCCGGTGGAGTCGTAGAGATACGCGGCGACCTGCTTGGTCACCATCGCGGAACTGGCTGGGTCGTAGGCGGTCCAGGCGACACCCGAGACCAGCCCGGCGAAGTCGCCCCAAGCGGACTCGTCCGTACCGGTCGCCGTGGTGGCGGCACCGTAGGTGAGCTGCACTGCATTGCACCCGGGCGTGTCGAACGCGGTGACGGTGCAGGTGACACCGGCCGGCACCGATCCCAGAATGGTGACGATCCGGCCGTAGGCGTCCCGGGCGTAGCTCGTCTCCCCCTCCTTGCCTGCCTCGTCCACCCAGGCGACCGTCCAGGAGTTGTTCCCGTTCTTCGTCCAGGTCGTCACCGTTCCGTCGGTGCTGGTCAACTGCCAGCCGGTGTAGACGGTGTTGTCGCTCGTGTCGGCGGGGTTGCCGATCGAGGTCGACTTGATCAACAAGCTGCCGTCGTTGGCATCACCGACCCCGAGATACCCGCCGGAGCTCTGCTTCACGTAGACAGCCTCGGTGCCCTCGGGGTATTTGACCGTGACCGCTCCGGAGGCGGAGTTGTCGATCAATTCGGCTTCGGCGGCGCCGGCACGCGCGCCGGGCAGCGAGGCCCGCCAGCCGGCTCCGAAAATTCCGGTAGGACCGGTGGTTGCGGCCGCCGGGACGAGGCTGGTCGCGGTGCGGCCCACACCGAGCCCACCCGCTGCGGTGTCGGTGGCGATCACCAGGAAGTCGCCGGTGGTCAGCGACACCTCACCAGGGCCGATTGCCTGGGTGGCGGCGTCCTGGCCGAACGTGGTCACCGCGAGTGCGAAGATCCGCTCGGCGGAGTAGCCGACCACGCCGGCGGACGTGGAGAACTTGGCGCGGATGCGCAGTGCTCCGTCCGGCTCGCCCGCGGCCGCCAGAGTCGACGCCACGTTCCAGTTGTAGCCAGTGAAGCTGGTCAGGTTTCCGGAGGCGGTGCCGGTCAGCGGCCAACCGGTGATCCGGGTGGAGGAACCGGCCGGGGTCACGTCCGCCACGGGGAGGTCTGTCCAGGTGGTCGAGGAGGTGCCCGGCGCCCACTGATAGGTGATCTGGGTGTATCCGGAGTTCGCCGAAGCGGACATGGCGACCCCCTTCGCAGTCGACGCCCCTGCCGTCGGTGTGAGAACTCCACCCGCGCCGACGCCGAACTCGTAGGAAGTCGCCGTCGCAGACCGGTGCAGGGCGGTGTCGCGGCTGCGCACGTAGAGGGTGTGCCAGCCGAGCACCTTGGTCGGGATCGTCGAGACGGTCACCGCAGAGCCTGAGTTGGACGAGTCGGGGGCCAAGTTGGGCGTGGACGGGTCGTCCAAACCCCAGTAGTAGCCGGCGCCGTCACTGGAAGCCGTGTCGAGTGCACAGGACGTCGTGGAGGCGGTCGGCGGAGTCCAGATCCCCGCCGGAAAACTGCCACACGAAATCGTCGGCGCTGCCGGCATGCCGGTGTTCAAAGCGAACTTCGTGCTGGTCGTGGAGGAGAGGCTGGACGGGGTCCAGGCGGAGTAGTCGTAGCCGCCGGCGCCGTTGGTCACCCTCGTCCGCATCTGGTACATCACGTGCTGGCCCGAGGACAGCACACCGGAGGGCACCTTCACCGTCGCCTTCGCACCTGGGTTGACCGCCGACGACGTGATCGTGGTGATCTCGCCGGTGCCCTCGGATGTGTAGTTCACGTCGCGTGACAGCTTCACCTGGAGGGTGACCTTGCCGCCGTCGGCGTTCGACGCCTTCGCGGTGAAGGTCGGGGTGAGCGACGTCGTGTAGACGGTGGCCTTGCTCAGGTAGGAGTCGGTGGTGGTGCCGGACACCTTCGGTGAGAACGTGCCGCTGGCCGGGGTTCCCGGGTAGGTGTTGTACACCACCGACAGGGTCGGGTACCGGGCCGTGATGGTGCAGCTCGTGTCGGCCGTGGCGTCGATGTTCATCGAGCAGAAGTACTTCGTGTACGCGGTGCTCGACTCGCTACCCGCCTTGAGCAGCAGGCCGTAGTCGGCCAGGGTGCCGGACACCCACGCCTGCACCATGCTGGTCACCGTCATCGAGCCGGTGGCGTTCGCGCAGCCGAGATCCTCGTTGCCGTACGCGTACGACGCCGACCCCGCGTACGAGGTGGTGTACGACGGCTGGTTGGCCCAGGTGGCACTGGACAGGGTGTAGGACTCGGTGACCGGGTACGCGTACAGCGACCGGGCCGTGCACGAGCCCGAGTAGTTGTTCCACAGCTTCAGCGTCGCGCTGGTGACGTGCGAGCCCGACGGCACACTGCTGGTGGTCTTGAACCGGACAAGCGATCGCCTGATGTTGCCGGCCGCCGACACCCCGATCCGCAGGTCGCTGTCGGACACGTGCGAGTCGGAGTCCGCCTCGGTCACATAGGTGTCGCCGTAGCGGGACACTGACGACACGGTCGGGTCGATCCATACCGGATACACCGTGGCGGGGTCCGTCAGGAACGGCATGCCCGCGCTCAGGTCCAGGTACTGCGATCCGTCCTCGTCGGTGGCCAGGGTGACCGGCACCGTCTGTACCTGCATGCGTTCCTCGTTGACCACCAGCGACGAGTACATCCGCGGCTTGGGCATGGTGAACACCACCGTCGAGGTGGCTTCGCCCTCGCCGCCGGTTTTCACGAAGTCGTAGCCGCCGGTGTCGTTGGCCACCATGGTCAGCCCGGTCATGTCGAAGCCGAGCCGCTGCCTCGGCGCCGATGTGGGCGGCGCGGACAGTTTCAACGACTGCTCGAAACCGTCCGAGGTCGCCGTCAACACCAGCGCCTCGGTCTCGGTCAATTGGTAGATCGCGTTGTTCTTGTCGATCGAAGGCGCCGGCAACGACTTCGCCCACGACAGCTCGAACCCGCGGGAACCGTTGTCCAACATCACCGCCGGGCCGTCACCACCGTTCGAGAACACAACGTCCGCCGGCGACACCTTCGGCGCCCAACCGCCGTCGACCTGCGTCAGGTCGTAGTCCACATCCGCCCACGACCCGTCCGGCCGGGCCACCCGCACCGCGATCGGCGACACCTCCGACCGCAACGACCCATCCGGCCGTACGTACGTCAGCGAGGTCTCGTTGGTCTTGCCCGTTACCAGGATGTCCTTGCCGGTGGCGACGGCGGCCAACTGTGCCGACACCAGATCCGGCCGTTCGAGGGTCTCCTGGGCCGTGGCCGTGGCCGTTGCCGGAGCCGCGACCACCTCGGCGGCCGCCGGCGCCGTCGGCGCCACCATGGCACCCGCGACGAACACCGCCAGACCGGTGCCCCACGCGACAACCCGGGGATACCACCGATCCCGCCGGACGACGGCGAGGCCTCGTTCCATTTCCGATATTTGTTTCATACTGGACAAAAATTGACCATGCTTTTTAGGCACGACGGGGCCCCCGCAGAATTGAAAGAGTCGCGACAGAATGCGCGGTGAATGGCGTGATGCCCAGGATCACGCGCCGATCAATCTTGGTCAACACCGAACCCAAGCCCTGTTACTCATCCGTAACCAGGCTGCTACCAGCGCAAAGGAGCCGCATAGCGGACGCACAGAAAGCACACAGATTCGATCCGCGTCGTCCGCTCAGTCGTATACGGATAAGCGGGTCGCTGTCGCAGATCATGTGACGATGGATTCAGCTCGGAGCAGGAATCTTTTGCGAAGCAAATCGAAAAGTTCGGTGGACCGCCCGGCGGTGAACGCGTCCAGGGTCGTGAATGTCCCTTCGGTGAACTGGCGCAAGTACGGCTGGTCATCCCTGGCAAACTCGCTCGATCCAGGCCTGCAGTTCGCCGTGGACGCTGCGGTGCCCTCACCGCGGGTGGTCTTGAGCGAGGCGACGGATCAGGTGCCGGACCTCACCGTTGACCGGTGGCCGGTCTGCCTTGCGGGAGTGTGTCCAATGCCGGGTCAGGGTCGACGATGCACCGGAGGTCACCGAGGCCGGGCTGAAGGTGGCTGTGGCGCCGGTGGGCAGGCCGCCCGGCTCGCCGGAGTACGTCATGGTTGGCCGTGTTCCCGGTGACGCCGTGCCTCATCTCTTGGGCGGCCGCGTCCATGCAAGTCACGACTCTTGACCCCGGCGGTCACGGCAGCTGCAGGTCACCGCCAAGCATCGGTGAGTGCGGCGTTCGCGTTGGTGAGCTGTCTCGCCAGGGCACCGGCGTGTCGGCGTTCGATTCGGTGCGCGGGGGCGGAGATGGTGAGGGCGGCCACGGGGCCTCGCGTGGGGTGGATGACGGCCACGCCGACGGCGTAGACACCGTCGACGCTTTCTCCCCAGTTGGTGGCGTACCCCCTGGTGCGTACAGCGTCGAGTTCGTCGATCAGCTGGTCCGCTGAGGTGATCGACGCGTTGGTCAGGGCTGCCAGCGTGCGGGGATGGAGCGCCTGGATATCTTTCGGCCGCATTTGAGCGAGCAGCGCCTTGCCGCCGGCAGTGGTGTAGGCGGGAAGTCGATCCCCGGTGCGGACTCCGACCCGTACGGTCTGCGTGCTCTCCACACCGTCGAGGAACACGATGTGGGCTCCCTGCAGGCCAACAAGGTTCACCGTCTCGTTGGTCGTCTCGGCAAGTCCTTCCATGTGCGGGCGGATCGCGGCGACAACATCCCAGGGCGGCTGCCGCGCGGAGACCTCATGAGCCGCGGAGGTCTACGCTCCGTTCTATGAGGCACTGACCGTTCTCACCGCACGCGCACAGGACGCCGGCCTGCTCCGTGCCGACCTCACCCCCGACGACCTCCCCCGGCTCATGGCCATGCTGACCAGCACACTGTGGACCATGGACCCCAGCGCCAACGGCTGGCGCCGCTACCTGGCCCTCATGCTCGAAGGACTGACCCCTGCCGCGGCGAAACCCCTGCCTTCGCCAGTCACCCTGATGAAGGATCGGCGAAGGGGCAGTTGGCCGCTCTGATCTCAAGGGCAGCATTGAGACGTGCGCTCCGGCGTAACGGGCACCCCGCGATGTCCTGCCGTCCACGGCGATGACCCGACGGTATCGGCGAGGCCGGCACGCAGACGGCCGCGGGGCTCGAGTGTGCAGCCAGCCGGCGAGAACGGTGGTGCCGGCGCCAAGCCTTTCGGCGCCAGCACGAAAGGCTTCAGCACCAGCAAATCCGTACCGCCGCCTGAGCCGATCGAGGGTCTGTGGCCAACGGCCAGATCGCGTTCATCGTCCATAGCCGGCGACCGCGGATAGCCGCTGGTGCTCGCCGTGAGGCAACGAGGAGCGCTCAGTGTTGTGCGGTTCTGCGTCCGACGACTTCGTCATAGGGACGCATGGTGGTCGCACTGCTGCCGTCGGGGGTGAACTCGAGGATCGTACGCCACAGAAGCCGTACGCGGTTGTCGGTCCAGAGTGCCGAAATGGGGTCGATGCGGAAGAAGACCTGCTGGCTGTAGTCGTCGGGGGTTTTGATGTTGTCGTACATCGAGGTGTCGGCGAGCCAGGGGAACTGTTCCGTGCTGACCTGAACGGCGCGGCCGATGTCGGCGGGGTCGGTCAGCAGCTTCGCCCGGCCCTTGACCTGCAGCGAGTACACCTGGAACCGCTCCTCGTAACTGCCGAGGTGGGCCACCGCGTAGCTGACCCGGGGTTCCGTCAGCATCTCGGTGTACTTCCGGTTGTAGGTGAAGGTGTGCACGTAGACGGAGAATCCGTCGGCGGCGATGTGCATAGTCGAAGCGGACGGAGCGCCGTCATCGTCGATCGTCGCCAGCGTCGCGATCTCTTCCTGGCGGAGCAGGTCGCCTATCGCTTGTGAGACCTCCGGAAGGGTCGGCGCGGTCATCCCTGCTCCTTCCAGCCGTAGGCGGCGAGGTCGATGGCGGGGTGGACGGAGCCGCATTTGCCGCAGGTCCGGCCCTGCTGATCGGCGTTGAACCGGGCGCACGCCTCGGCGTAGAAACCGGCTGCCGGCAGGTCGTTGGAATGCGTCCATTCGTAGCGCTGGACCTCGACGTCACAGCCAGGGCAGTACCACGCCGCTCCGACCAGCCCCGCGTCGAGTGGCATGTATCGCAGGCAGACACCTTCCTCGGTGGGGACGATCTGGTGCGGGGTGCCCGCCGGGATGTAGGCCATGTCACCGATCGTCATCCCGAAGGAATTGACGGAGCTGTCGCGCAGCGTGATCCGCGCGGCCCCACTGAGTTGGGTGATCACGGTGTCCTTGGCGCAGACCAGGTGGAATGGCTGAGTGAGCCGGTTGCGCGACAGATACAGCTGGGGGTCGACGGCTTCCTGCAGGACGGCGGCGTCTTCGTAGTCGCCGACCTCCTTGGCGGCCTTGAAGGCGTGCAGCATGCGTCGGCGGTTCATGACCGGCCCTCCTTGACCAGCGCGCGGTAGGCGTCGTTGACGACCCGGGTCTGGGCGACCTGCCGTTGCCATCCCCATTGAGCGGTCGGGAAGACCGGGTTGACGTGCCCGCATCCCTGGCAGGTGCGGCCTTCTTCGCTGTTGCGCAGCTGCACGAACTCCTGTGACCCGGCGGTGGTGGCGAACTGGCGGACGCGGTCGTCCGCCGCGCCGAAGCGGGTGGGGTCGTGACCGTCGACGCCGGCTGGGGTGGCGTCGTAGTCGATCCTGGCCAGCTCGGCCTTGCATTGCTGGCAACGCGCCAACAGGGTCTCGCGCTGGTCGCCGCCCTCCGACTGATGCTGAGTGATCGTCATGACGGCGAAGGCCTCAGGGTCCTTCTCGTCGCGGAGGAAGGAGTTGACGCCGTGCAGCGGCTGGGTGGCGAAGATCTGCCCGGAGGACAGCAGCGACTGGTGGGAGCCGTAGACGACCACGACCTCGGCGATGGAGTTGCCGTGGAAGAAATGGCCGTACTCCATGTCCGGTCCGCCCCAGAGCACGGCGCCGCACGGCACGATCGAGCCGGCGTCGTCGTAGGGGAACAGCGGAATCAGCTGGTTGGCTGCGCCCGACATCCGCTCGTAGATGTTGACCTTGAGCGGTTCACGGGATGGGTCCGGCGGTGGAATGCGGTTCAAGACGACCTCCTACGAAAGCGTCGCGGTGACGAACAGCCCCAGGCTAGCGACGGCCAGGACGGTGCGGACGAGATGCAGCCAGGTCCAGCGGGTGTGCAGGGACGCGGCGTCGGGTGGCGGCGTCCCTTCGGGGAGCCGGCGAAATTTGGTGTTGATGGGTTCGAGCAGCAGGACGGAGCCGACGACGATCAGCGTGATCCCA
>NZ_QHHV01000255.1:0-9791 GCF_003947245.1 Actinoplanes sp. ATCC 53533
TCGACAGACGCTCGCCCGCGCTCAGCAGCTGGATCCCGCGATAGAACCGCCGGCCCTTCGTGCCGCGCCCATCGGCGACTTGAAAGCGATCGCGCAACTCCTGCGTCAGCCGCTTCGCCGACACCGGCCGCTCGCCAGTCTCCTCGCACCATTGCTCGTACGCCGCGCGTAGGACCGTCGTGTCGGTGCGCACCTCGCCCGGACCAGCCACCAGAGCGCACAACTCCTCGACGAAACGGCCGACCGTGTCCTGGTCCCTGGCATACCGCGCAGTCGCCGACAGCACAGCTGCCGGCTCGTTCAACCCGTCCCGCTGGTACGCAGCGGCGCCGCCGATGATCCACGCCAGGACCACCCCAGCGTCCTGGGCAAGGATCTCGCCGAGCCGGCGATTCTGCCGCCCAGGGGGCACCACATTGACGAACGGGATCACCCGGATCCGCCGCCAGAACGCCGGTCCTCCCGACCGCGCCGCCGGCAAATGGTTACCCAACAGCCACAACGTGTGGCTCGGCAAGAAGACGAACGGATCTCTTCTCATAAACCGGGCGTTGATCGAATCGCGGCCCGTCAGCTGTTTCACTTTCGCCTCACCGAAGCGCTGCCCGTCCTCCAACTCCGCGCAGACCACCAGCCGCGCGCCGGCGAGCTGGGCGAGTTCTGCCGGGTGCTCCTGGTGTTTACGTACCATCAACATCTCCGAGGAGGCCGCCACGGCGTAGCCGGATTCGCCCTGGCCCAGCGCGTGCATCACCGTCTCCAGTAACGTCGACTTGCCATTCGCGCCTGGGCCCACCGCGAACGCGAGCACCTGCTCGAGCACCGAACCGATCACCGATACCCCGAGCAACCGCTGCACATAATTGGCCAGATCACGATCATCGCCAAACGTGTCGGTGAGGAACGCGTCGAAGGCCGCCGACTGCCCCGTGAAGTCGGGCGCCGCCGCCGTCGACCGGGTGTGCAGATGAGCAGGATCGGGCGCCGTGAGCTCGCCGGAGCGCAGATCGACGATGCCCGACGGGGTGTTGAGCTCATACGGCCGGGCGTCCAGGTCCGCCAGCGCCACGCTGACCGCGGGGTCCGACCGGGCGAGCCTGATCACCCCGGACACCCCGGATGCTGACAGGACGTGCGATCTGAACCGGCGCCATGCGCCGGCGGCCGGTAGCTGCCGGGCCAGCGCACGCACGAACTCTCGGTGGCGCTCGGCCTCGTCCCAGGCCCATCGATGCCCGTTCCACAACAGCCACCGGCCGCGTTGCGGGCAATACCTCAGTTCATGACCGTGATACGCCACCACAGCGCGAGCCAGCCCGTCCTCCGTCGGACCCCATGCGGCGGCAGCCGGCAGCGGCTCGCTGCCGATCCGAACCGGAGCGGTCGCTTCCGTGCCGTTAGGGCGCTCCTCACGGTCGTCCTGTTCATGGCTTGCTACCTGGGCCGGGCGGCCACCACGACGCGGCGGGCTGCCGAAGCCCGCCCGGCGTAACGCGCTCGCGGCCGCCGCATGATCGCCGCCATGGTTCAAGATCGCGTAGGCGTGGAACTTCGTGATCGGGACCTCGGCGTCGAATTGCGTGCTCGTGGAGAACACGAACAGGCGATCCCGGTCATCGGCACGCCCCGTGGTCGCCGAGATCCCCACGCCCTTGCCGGGCCGGCGCCACGCGCGCATCCGGCCGGAGGTGTAAACCAGCGTCCAGCCCGCCGGCCCAAGAATGTCGCTCCAGTCTGTGCGCCGTTCGTAGTCCTCCCCAGGTGCGGCATCACCACCCGAAGCCATGTCACGGCCGACGGGCGTCCCGCCATGTGGCCGAGACGGCCCCGCGGCCGGGGGTGGTACGGCGTCGAACGACCGCACCACTGCCAGCAGCGCGTCGTGCTCCTCCGACGCGATCTCGGGAATCCGGTCCGGAGTCGCACCGCGCATGGCCGTCCACGGCAGCCGCGTCTCGTGAACCGTTCCGTGTGACGGCGCGACGATCGTGTACCCGCCCTCGCCGCGCGTCTCGGCCAGGGTCTTGATCCGCTCTGTCGGCTCGGCAGCAAGCTCCGCCTCGCTCGCTGGCCGGCGAGCGAGTTTGGTATTCCCGCTGACGGGCGCCCCGCGCAGCCGGTATATCAGATGGACGCCGCCAGAAGGCGTCCGTTCCGCGTACCCGTCGACGGCGATCCGCTGCCATACCACGCTCAGCCCTGCGGCATGAACCGATTCCACGAGGCGTTGCCCCATGCCTTCGGCCACCGCCCGGCCTTCCAACTCGAGCATTTCCAGGCCGCCGGAGACGGCGCCGCATAACACCGCCAGCCCGGGAGGACTACCGGTGAACCAGCGCCGAACCAACTCACGGTCCGGGCGTTCCTTCTGAAAGCGCCGCCACGACACCAAGGGCGCTTTGCTGCCGTCGGCTCGAATCGGAATGACGGCGCAGCCGGCGTCGTGCCAGGCGAGCGCAGCGGTCAGCGTATTCGGGTCAGAGCTCACTCAATCCCTACCGCGGGTTGTGCCCCGGCTGCCTACGGGGATCTCGGGCAAGTGGCCGTGGCGCGCGGTGTCGCCAGCGGGTCCGATTCGGCGGCAACTCGTACGGCGAGTCGGTGTCGCAGAGGCCGCAGGTGCTCCGCACGCGTGGAGAGAATGAATGAGCCTCACAAGACTCTCTGTGTCGCTCTCGGCGGGCCGAATACCTCTCATTTGCGCCGTGCAGCGGCACGCGCCCGAGCCCTACGCGCGATGCGTTCCTGTTCCCGCCGTTCGGCCTCGAAATCGGGCCCTTCCACGGTGTACTGCTTCAGGACCTTCTCGACCTGCGCCGGGGTGAACTTGCGTTTGCGGGCCATGTAGACGTGGTCGACTTCTTCGGCTCGGCACCTGTCGGCCAACCATCGGGGAGAAACACCGAGCATCTTGGCGACCTGGCCGACGGTGTAATAGAGCGTCTGCCCCGGCCCTGCCGCGACCGCGGGCTGACCTTTGGGATCCTGTTCTGGCATGGGATGGCGACTCCCTAGTTGAGAAGGAGCGCCGCGCTTGCCTGTGGTTCATCCGTCCCTTCGGGGGCCGGCCGAGGGCTTGGGCGACCCATCGACGGGACGCTGCCGGTCTCCGTCAGGTACCCGAAGGAGCGGAGGGGAACCGGCGTGCAAGTTCGCGACGTCTTCAGCCTTGGTCACGCAACGCCGCACAGGTAGGTGACGGGGGGTGCCGGGAGGTGACCGTGCTTGGGCGCCCGATCTCTCATCCGTCGCTATGACCGTGCCAGCGGCACGCCCGAGGAGGGTTGCCGACAGCCTGCCGCGACGTGCTCCAGCCCATGAGTCGATCATGGGAAAATGTGACTTCCGCCACTGGATCTCGCCTGGCGAGCGTCAGCGACTCTTCAGAAGGATCGCCCACCCCAGCCGGCCCAAATGATGTTTAGGCAGCTCAGAGGCCATACGTGAGACTTCAATTGCCGCAAAACACCCAACCCTATTAACCCGGTCGAGCGACACGCCGTAACCACATGTTGCCACAAAAAAATCTGGCCGGTCCTCTGTGGACAGAGAACCAGCCTGTTTTGCCTGCTCACAAGGGTGGAGCTGAGGGGACTCGAACCCCTGACCCCCACACTGCCAGTGTGGTGCGCTACCAGCTGCGCCACAGCCCCTTGCCTGCCCCCGGGGTGTCCCGGGCACTCACGGAATAGTACACACCGTCGGGGCCCTCGCGTGCGGAGGGGGCGGGAGCGTGTCAGTTCAGCGAGACGTCCGGCGGGAAGTGGGCCACCGCCGCCAGGATGTCGCCCTGGCGGCGCAGGACCATCGCCCAGAGGTCGTCCGGGCGGCTGACGAACGGGTCGCCCGGCAGCGCGTCGAAGACGAACCAGGAGCCGGCCGCGATCTCGTCCTCGAGCTGGCCCGGGGACCAGCCCGAGTAGCCCGCGAACACCCGGATGCCGGCCACGCTCTCGCGCAGGCGATCCGGATCCGCCGAGAGATCTACGGTGCCGAGGGCGCCGGCGACCTGGTGGAAGCCGGAGACCCGCTTCTTGACCTGCGGGCGGGTCCGGGCCAGGCAGATCGCCGACTCGGGCTGCACCGGGCCGCCCTCGAACAGCACGGCCGGATCACCCGCCAGCTCGCCCCAGTTGCCCAGCACGTCCGCCACCGGCACCTCGGTCGCCCTGTTCAGCACCACACCCAGCGCGCCGCCCGTCTCGTGGGCCACCAGCAGCACCACCGTGCGGTCGAAGTTCGGGTCTTTGAGAGTCGGGGTCGCGACCAGAAGCTGACCGGTCATCGACTCCATCGAGCGACCTCCGATGCGCTGCTCTTCACTGAACACGGCAGCCCCACCTTTGCCCCAGGAGGCCTACGGTCAACGCCATGCTTGGACATTAGCCTGCGATTCCAGCCACCGATAAGGTCTGGCGCATGAAGGAGCATGCCGCGACGGCGGAGATCGGCGTCATCGGTGGATCGGGCCTCTATGCCCTCCTCGACGGAGCGACCGAACATCAGGTGTCCACGCCCTACGGTCTGCCCTCGGATCCGATCACCGTGGCCGAGGTCGGCGGGCGGCGGGTCGCCTTCCTGCCGCGGCACGGCCGGGATCACCGGTTCCCCCCGCACAAGATCCCCTACCGGGCCAATCTGTGGGCGTTGCGGTCGCTGGGCGTACGCCAGATCATCGCGCCCTGTGCCGTCGGCGGCCTGCGACCGGAGCTCGGTCCCGGCACCTTTGTGGTCCCCGACCAGCTCCTCGACCGGACCAGCGGGCGCGAGCAGACCTTCTACGACTCCGGCGCCGTGCACGTGTCCTTCGCCGACCCGTACTGCCCGGACGGCCGGCAGGCCGTGCTGCGCGCCGGCGCGCGGATCAGCCCGGTGGACGGCGGCACGATGGTCGTCGTCGAGGGCCCGCGGTTCTCGACCCGGGCCGAGTCGCGCTGGTTCACCGCGATCGGCGGCGCGGTGGTCAACATGACCGGGCATCCGGAGGCGGTGCTGGCGCGCGAGCTGGCCCTCTGTTACACCGCGATCGCCCTGGTGACAGACCTGGACGCCGGCGTGGAGGGCGACCACGGGGTCACCCAGGAGGAGGTCTTCTCGGTCTTCGCCGCCAACACGGCGCGGCTCCGGGAGGTTCTGCTCGACGCGGTGCGGGCCCTGCCGGTCGAGCGCTCCTGCGCCTGCGGCAACGCCCTGGACGGGATCAAGCTGCCCTTCGCGCTGCCCTGAGACGCCGGCGCGGCCTCCGCGACGTCACTGACCGCGTACGGGATGCCGTGACGCCGACCGATGATCGGGCGACCGGTGGTCACGGAAGGTGATCGTCGATCGCCGGCGCGGGCGCCGGCGGCGGCCGTTCCGGTCGCTGCCGGCCCGACCTGTCACCCGGTCGAGCTACCGACCGCGAACTGCTTGAAGCGTACGGTTCACGGCTACGGGATCGTGACGATGAGGGAAGAGCCGTGGCCAGCTCAGCGCTACTCGATCAGCTCACTTTGGGTGATCATGTCTGCTGGATTGTCGACGATGAGGCCTCGCGCCTGGACATGGTGGCCGGAGCCGTAGACGCGGGCCTGCGCGAGCGGGACAGGGTTCTCTACTGCGGCGACGATCCCGCGGATGCGTTGTCCGGCATCGAGCGCCGGGGCGTGCGCACCTTCGACGCGCTGGCGTCCGGCAGCCTGCGGGCCTCGACGACGGAGGCGTCCTATCTGACGGCCGGTGCCTTCGACCCGGCGGCGGCCGTGCGTTTCCTGCGGGAGGAACAGGATCGGGCGCGCCACGACGGCTACCCGGGCCTGCGGGTGATCGCCGACATGGCCTGGGCGAGCCGGCCGGTGCCGGGCGCCGAGCACCTGCCCCGCCACGAGGCCCGGATCAACGCCCTCTTCACCGAGGGCTATCTGCTGGGCATATGCGCGTACGACCGGCGGCTGTTCGACCCGCTGTGGCTGCGCCGGCTCAGCTGGGCGCATCCCGCCGCCGCGGGCACGCGGGTGCCGTTCGACGCGGCGTCCGCGCTGCGCATGCGGCGCACCCGGGACCCGTACGGGCTGCGCCTGGCCGGCGAGGCGGACCGGTTCAACCGGCAGGCGCTCAGTGCGGTGATCGAGAGTCTGCTCGACGACCTACCCGACGACGACACGCTGGTGAAGATCGACGTGTCCGAGTTGCGGTTCGCCGACACGGCCGCCGCCCGGATCCTGATCCATGCCGCGGACCGCGCGGCGGGCCGGTTCCGGCTCGTGGGCCACTCGCAGACCCTGATCCGGCTGCTCGAATTCCACGGTGCCCGGCGCGTGCCCGATCTGACCGCATAACCGATTCATCGTCGGGGCCCGACGGCCGGCAAAACGGGACATGCCGGGATGGTCCGCGGCCCGGCGATGACGTTGTTTTGAAACAAGTCGAATGGCCCGAAAGCAAGGCCGTATGAGCAATCCCACATCGACGGCCCACCACTTCACCTTGACCGCACGGTGCGCCATGGTGTTCCGCGAACATCATCATCCCCGGATGAGGTCATCGCCCCCAATGGAGGAATGCTTCGTGAATCAGCTCTGGAGCCGGGTCGCGGTGCGGACTGCGTCGGTCGGCCTGCTGCTCACGGGGCTGGCCGCCGGCGTCTACCTCGGGCAGGACAGCAAGGTCCAGGAGCAGCGCAGCACCAGCTCGTCGACCAGCCTCATGCAGGTGGAGGCCGACGACATGCAGCTGCTGAAGCAGCGGCAAGGCAAGCACGCCGCCGCTCGCGCCCAGCAGCGACAGGCCGAGGGTGCTGCCGCCGAGAAGGCCGCCACCGAGGTAAAGGCCTTCGCGGCCAAGGCGCACAAGCTCGAGACCAAGGTGATCGCCGAGAAGAAGGCCGCCGCGGCCAAGAAGAAGGCCGCGCAGGACGGCGGCCCGGTGGCATTCACCGGCCCGATCCCCGATTCGTGCAACGAGTTCAACGGCAGCCGCGCGATCGGGTGCACGCTGACCCTGAAGGCCGGGTTCGGCATCAGCCAGTTCCCGTGCCTGGACAAGCTCTGGAAGCACGAGAGCGGCTGGAACTACCGCGCCGAGAACCGCAGCTCCGGCGCGTACGGAATTCCGCAGGCCCTGCCCGGCAGCAAGATGAAGTCCGCCGGCTCCGATTGGAAAACCAACCCGGCGACCCAGATCAAATGGGGCCTCGGCTACATCAAGGGCCGGTACGACTCACCGTGCGGCGCCTGGTCGCATTTCCAGAGCGCCGGCTCGTACTAGTCAGGCTGCCGGCCTTCATCATCGGCGTCGGCGTGTCGGAAGGTACGTGCCCGACCCGAGCCAGCGCACCGCCGACGACCTGCTTCAGGTACGGAGAATGCCCGGTAACCGTGGGTGGCGACGTCACGTCGCCACCCACGGGTGTGGTTGACCGCGTCCTGTCCCGGTGGCGCGGGAGTTATGGGCGTTGGCCGGCCTTGTCCACGACGGCGATCCCCAGCAGCGCGGACTTGTAGATCACCTCGCCCGGCTTCGGATTCGGTCCCAGCCGGATCTGGGCGGTCCCTTTGCGGCTGTTCGGCGAGCGGACCACCTTCGCGGTGGTCTGATCGAACTCGGCCCCGATGATGTTGTAGCCGAGATACCGATAGCTGGTCGGGTCGAAGATCAATTCGTGACTGGCGCCCGCCTCGGTGCGCGTCACCGCGACCCCGGCCCGCCCGGCGGCGTCGGCCACGTCGCGGCGCACCTGGACGCCGGCGATCCGCCCGGCGGCCAGGAAGGCCGCCTCCTGCACGGCAGGCAGGTGGTTCTTGTACAGGATCTCGGCGATCTCGGTGAACGCACGCTGGTCGGCGGAGAGCCGAACGTATCCACTGGGCCTTCCGTCCGGCCCCGCGCCGACGGACACCCACTCCGGTTCGGCGGCCGCGACCGAGTACACGTACGCCAGCAGTCCGGCCGCATCGGTGGGAACGCGGCCCGGACGATAGGCCGGCTCGGGCGTGCAGGCGACCTCGGGCGTGGTCGCCGGCCGGTCGACCGTCTGTGCCTGCCGGCCGTTCGTGCAGCCGTCGATGTGGGTACGCGTGGACGACCTCCGTACTTCCTGGATCACGAGCCCGTCGCGGGTGCCGTCCACCGAAAGCCAGGTCCGCGTGGGCAGCGGCCCGGAGACCGTGGTCCTACCGGAGTCGATCTTCGACTCGATCTCGACGGAGTCGATGAACAGAAACTGCTTCGGCCGGGCGTCCATCGCCGGGGTGGCGGCTGCGTGCTGAGCCGCCAGCCGCAACACCTGCTCGGCGCCCGGCGGGGCCAGGGGCACGGCGCCTGTCCCGGCTTCGACGTCCGTTCCGCGGCCGGGCGGTGCGGGCTGGCCACCCGCGATGTCGGCCAGTTGCCCGGCCACCAGGGCGGCGGCGACGGCTGCCGCGGCAACGGCGGGCGCGCCGATCCCCCAAGCCAGGCGCACACCACTCAACCGGGACAGCAGCCGAGGCCGGCGAACCGGGTGGCGCATGCCGTTCATCACCCGGTGGCGAACCTCAGCCGGCGGGTCGTCCTGCGCCGGGGCCAGACTCGCCCCGAGTTCCTCCAGAATGGACAGGTCAGATCTCATCGTTCTCCTCCATGGTCGTGGTCGGGTCGAACCCGCCCAGTGCCTTGCGGACCTTTCGCCGCGCCCGGTTGAGCCGCGAGCCCACGGTGCCCTGCGGGATATTCAAGGCATCGGCCACCTCGTCGTAGCTGAGCTGCCCCCACGCGACCAGCAGCAGCACATCGCGATCACCCGGCGCCAGGCCGGCCAGGGCAGCGGCCAGCGGACCCCGGGCGGCATCGGCGACCACCCTGGCCGCCACCTGATCGGCCGGGCCGTCCTGCACGGTTTCGTGCGTCGAACGGGCCATGGCCCGGTAGCGCGCCTGCTCCCGCCGCTGGTGGGTGGCCACCTCCCGGGTGAGAATGCCGAACAACCACGGCCGGGCATCCTGGCGATCGAGGTCGTAGGACGCCCGCCCGCGAAACGCCGCGAGAAACGCCTCCGCCACCACGTCGTCGGCGATCTCGGGACCTACCCGTTGATACGCGTAGCGGTACAGCATCGCGGCGTACCGGTCGTAGATCGGCGCGAACCGGTCCGGATCCGCCAACGACGCGCGAATGACCGCGGCGTCGGTGTCGGCGTTGGTTCCGGCCGCTGCCCGCGTCACCGCAGCCATGAGTGAACTGGCCGTTCCATAACGTCGAGCTCCTGTCGTCGGGTTACCTTCCACCCGTGTCTACGCGCGAGACCCAATCCTTCTTCATCCTCGTAGGCGCCAGGTCCGCCGGCGAGCAACCTGGAGTTGCGTGTTCGGTTTTTGGAGCCGTTCAGTTATGCTGAACAGCATGCCTGACCGAACAGCGCCCGCGGAGAAGGGCACGATCGCCGAGCCCCACGCATTGAAGGTCGCTCGGGAGCGCCTGCGCGAGTTCGGCATAACCCTCGCAGTCGAGTCTCTGGAACACACGCCATCTACCCGGCACAGAGATGCGGGCGTCGATGCGATCGTCACGCTTGCGCATGCGGATGCCAAAGGTCGGTACGCGCTAGTGGTGCAGGAGTCGATGACACTCAGTTCGCTGGCGCACCGGACGTCCGCCGCGCCCCACCCACTGCTGGTCGTCGGTGATCGCATCAGCAGGCGGAGCGCCGCCGCCCTCCGCGACGCGGGAATCCAGTTCGTGGATGCCCTAGGAAACGCGTTCATAGCATTCGACGGCGCGCTCGTCGAAGTGCAGGGTCGTACGGAACCGACCAATCAGGCACCGAAGAGCAGCCC
>NZ_QHHV01000256.1:0-8026 GCF_003947245.1 Actinoplanes sp. ATCC 53533
GGCGCGTCGACATCCGCTGCCGTGCCACGGTCGGCGAGATCGGCAACGCCGAGCAGTCGAACATCAACTGGGGCAAGGCCGGCCGCATGCGGTGGAAGGGCAAGCGCCCGACCGTCCGTGGCGTCGCCATGAACCCGGTCGACCACCCGCACGGTGGTGGTGAGGGTAAGACCTCCGGTGGTCGCCACCCGGTTAACCCGGCTGGTAAGCCCGAGGGCCGCACCCGCCGCAAGGGCCAGGAGAGCGACCGCATGATCGTTCGCCGCCGCTACGCCACCCGCAAGCGCGGATAACGGGAGTTAAGAGATGCCTCGCAGCCTGAAGAAAGGCCCGTTCGTCGACGACCACCTGCTCAAGAAGGTGGAAGTCCAGAACGAGAAGAACTCGAAGAACGTCATCAAGACCTGGTCGCGGCGCTCGACGATCATTCCCGACATGCTCGGGCACACGATCGCGGTGCACGACGGGCGCAAGCACGTCCCGGTGTTCATCACCGAGGCCATGGTCGGTCACAAGCTCGGCGAGTTCGCTCTGACCCGCACGTTCAAGGGTCACGAGAAGGACGACCGCAAGAGCCGTCGTCGCTAATCAGTCCACGGATCAGAAAGGGGTTACAGCGATGCCAGTCAAGAGCGATGCTCCGGCGCTTCCGGGCGCTCGGGCGATTGCGCGCCACGTGCGCATCTCGCCGAACAAGGCACGCCGTGTGATCAACCTCGTCCGCGGTCTGCCCGCGAAGGAGGCTCTCACGGTCCTGCAGTTCGCGCCGCAGGCTGCGAGTGAGCAGGTTTACAAGGTGCTCGCGAGCGCGATTGCGAACGCGGAGAACAACGAACGGCTCGACCCGGACGCGCTCCTGGTCAGCGAGGCTTTCGTGGACGAGGGCCCGACGCTCAAGCGGTTCCGGCCGCGGGCGCAGGGCCGGGCGTACCGGATCCGCAAGCGCACCTGCCACATCACTGTGGCGGTCGAAGCGGTCCAGGTGACCACGCCGGCTCGCAAGGCCACGGCCAAGAAGGCCGCGCCGGCCAAGAAGGCGGCGCCGGCGGCTGAGACCGCTCCGGCGGCCGAGCCCAAGAGCAGCACGGAAGGTGCCGAGTAATGGGTCAGAAAGTTCACCCCACCGGATTCCGGCTCGGCATCTCGACCGACTGGAAGAGCCGCTGGTTCGCGGACAAGCTCTACAAGGACTACATCGGCGAGGATGTCAAGATCCGCCGCATGATGTCCAAGGGCCTCGAGCGCGCCGGCATCTCCAAGGTGGACATCGAGCGCACCCGCGACCGGGTCCGCGTGGACATCCACACCGCCCGGCCGGGCATCGTCATCGGCCGTAAGGGTGCGGAGGCCGACCGGATCCGTGGCGAGCTCGAGAAGCTCACCGGCAAGCAGGTGCAGCTGAACATCCTCGAGGTGAAGAACCCCGAGTCGGACGCGCAGCTGGTGGCGCAGGGCGTCGCCGAGCAGCTGTCCAGCCGGGTCAGCTTCCGTCGGGCGATGCGCAAGGCGATGCAGTCCGCGATGAAGAACCCGATCTGCAAGGGCATCCGGGTGCAGGTCTCCGGCCGCCTCGGTGGCGCGGAGATGAGCCGCACGGAGTTCTACCGTGAGGGTCGCGTTCCGCTGCACACGCTGCGCGCCAACATCGAGTACGGCTTCTTCGAGGCCCGTACGACCTTCGGCCGCATCGGCGTGAAGGTCTGGATCTACAAGGGCGACTTCGTGCCGGGTCGCGAGGTTGCCCCCGAGGCGCCCGCGCGTCCGCGCCGGGACCGTGCCGAGCGCCCGGACCGTCCGCGTCGTGGCCGTTCCGGTTCGTCCGGTACGACCGCGGGTGGCACCGAGGCCGGCCGCGCCGCTCAGGCCGCGGCTGCATCCCCCGCTCCGGCGGAGGCCGCGCCCACGACCGACAGCGCCGTTGCTCCGGCTGCGGCCGAAACGCAGCAGGAGGGCTGACACATGCTGATGCCGCGTAAGCCCCCGAAGGGCTTCCGCAAGCCGCACCACCCGGACCGCCACGGCGCGTCCAAGGGCGGCAATCGGGTGGTCTTCGGTGAGTTCGGTATCCAGGCCCTGGAGCCGGCGTACGTGACCAACCGGCAGATCGAGTCAGCTCGTATCGCCATGACCCGCCACATCAAGCGTGGCGGCAAGGTGTGGATCTCGATCTTCCCGGACCAGGCTCTGACCAAGAAGCCCGCCGAGACCCGCATGGGTTCCGGCAAGGGCTCCCCGGAGTGGTGGGTGGCGAACGTCAAGCCGGGACGCATTCTCTTCGAGATGTCGTTCCCGAACGAGACGATCGCGCGCGAAGCGATGCGTCGCGCGATCCACAAGCTCCCGATGAAGTGCCGCATCGTGGCGCGCGAAGTGGGTGAAAGCTGATGGCAGCCGGTATCAAGGCTTCCGAGCTGCGGGAGCTCTCCGAGCCCGAGCTGGTCTCGCGGCTGCGGGAGTCCAAGGCGGAGCTGTTCAACCTCCGCGTGCAGGGTGCGACCGGTCAGCTCGACAACCATCGTCGTCTGCAGGTCGTCCGCAAGGACATCGCGAAGATCTACACGATCATGCGTGAGCGTGAGCTGGGGCTCTCGGCCGCGCCGACTGAGGTGACTACAGCATGAGCGAGAACGCAGCTGCTGCACCGCGGACCCAGCGCAAGACGCGCGAGGGCCTCGTGGTCAGCGACAAGATGGACAAGACCGTCATCGTCGAGGTCGAGGACCGCGTCAAGCACGCGCTCTACGGCAAGGTTCTGCGGCGTACCCGCAAGCTTCAGGCTCACGACGAGCAGAACGCTTGCGGCCTGGGCGACCGGGTCACCCTGATGGAGACCCGCCCGCTGTCACGCACCAAGCGGTGGCGTGTCGTAGAGATCCTCGAAAAGGCCAAGTGAGTGCGTCGGGCCGGCCGGAGACGGCCGGCCCGGCGGACCATCGTTCCGCCAAGCTCTGGTACGTCCCCGTGCCGGAGAACTGGCAGACATAGGAGACAGACGTGATCCAGCAGGAGTCGCGACTGCGCGTCGCCGACAACACGGGTGCCCGGGAGATCCTTTGCATCCGGGTTCTGGGCGGCTCCGGTCGCCGTTACGCGAGCATCGGTGACGTCATCGTGGCCACGGTCAAGGACGCCATTCCGGGTGCCGGTGTGAAGAAGGGTGACGTCGTCAAGGCGGTCATCGTTCGCACCGCCAAGGAGCGGCGCCGTCCCGACGGCTCGTACATCCGCTTCGACGAGAACGCCGCCGTCATCATCAAGGACGGTGGCGACCCCCGCGGTACGCGCATCTTCGGCCCGGTCGGCCGCGAGCTGCGCGACAAGCGGTTCATGAAGATCATCAGCCTGGCGCCGGAGGTGCTCTGACCGTGAAGATCAAGAAGGGCGACACGGTCGTCGTCATCGCCGGTAAGGACAAGGGCGCCAAGGGTAAGGTCATCGCTGCCTTCCCGACGCGGGACAAGGTCCTGGTCGAGGGCGTCAACCGCATGAAGAAGCACGAGAAGATCCGTACGACGCAGCGCGGTTCCAAGACCGGTGGCATCGTCACGCAGGAAGCCCCGATCCACATCTCGAACGTGCAGATCGTGGACTCCGAGGGCAAGCCGACTCGCGTCGGCTTCCGGCGGGACGAGAACGGCCAGAAGGTCCGGATCGCGCGTAGCACCGGTAAGGACCTGTGATGACTGCCGCTACCGAGCCCAAGACGCTGCCCCGGCTGAAGCAGAAGTACCGCAGTGAGGTCATCCCTGCGCTTCAGGAGCAGTACAAGTACGGCAACCCCATGCAGCTCCCCGGCCTGGTGAAGGTCGTCGTGAACATGGGTGTTGGCGAGGCCGCCCGCGACGCCAAGCTGATCGACGGCGCCGTGCGTGACCTGACCACCATCACGGGTCAGAAGCCGCTGGTGCGGCGGGCGACCAAGTCCATCGCGCAGTTCAAGCTGCGTGAGGGCATGCCGATCGGCGCGAAGGTCACCCTGCGCAACGACCGGATGTGGGAGTTCCTGGACCGGCTGCTGTCGATCGCGCTGCCGCGTATCCGCGACTTCCGCGGTCTGGACGGGCGCAAGCTCGACGGCCACGGCAACTACACGTTCGGTCTGACCGAGCAGTCGGTGTTCCACGAGATCGACCAGGACCGGATCGATCGGACCCGGGGCATGGACATCACGGTGGTCACCACCGCCACGACCGACGAGGAGGGCCGGCAGCTGCTCAAGCTCCTGGGCTTCCCGTTCAAGGAGAACTGAGCATGGCTAAGAAGGCGCTGATCATCAAGGCGGCCGCGAAGCCGAAGTTCGCCGTGCGGGCCTACACCCGATGCCAGAAGTGCGGTCGCCCGCACTCGGTGTACCGCAAGTTCGGTCTGTGCCGGATCTGCGTTCGGGACATGGCCCACCGTGGCGAGCTGCCCGGCGTGTCCAAGGCCTCCTGGTAACCCAAGCAATACCGCTTCGCCGTAGGCCTGGGACTTTCCTGGGAACCCCGGCGAGAAAGGTTGACGAATACCCATGACGATGACGGACCCGATCGCAGACATGCTCACGCGTCTGCGTAACGCCAACCAGGCGTACCACGACAAGGTGACCATGCCCTTCTCGAAGATCAAGGCGAACATCGCCGAGGTCCTCAAGGCCGAGGGCTACATCGCTTCCTGGTCGGCCGAGGAGCCCGCGGAAGGCGAAGTCGGCAAGCGCCTGGTTGTTGAGCTCAAGTACGGCCAGAGCCGCGAGCGCAGCCTCGCCGGCATCAAGCGCGTGTCCAAGCCCGGCCTCCGGGTGTACGCCAAGTCCGACGAGCTCCCGCGAGTGCTCGGCGGCCTGGGTGTCGCGATCGTTTCGACGTCCCAGGGGCTGCTGACCGACCGGCAGGCCCGCAAGCGGAGCGTTGGCGGGGAAATCCTCGCCTTCGTTTGGTAACGGAGACTTAGACATGTCGCGAATCGGACGTAAGTCGATCCCGGTCCCGGCCGGCGTCGACGTCACCATCACGGGCCAGACCGTCAAGGTCAAGGGCCCCAAGGGCGAGCTGTCGCACACCGTCGCCGAGCCGATCACCGTCGAGAAGGCGGAGAACGGCGAGCTGGCGGTCAATCGCCCCAACGACGAGCGTCGGGCCAAGGAGCTGCACGGCCTCTCTCGTACCCTGGTCGCCAACATGATCGTCGGCGTCACCGAGGGCTACAAGAAGACGCTGGAGATCAACGGCACCGGTTACCGCGTGACCGCCAAGGGCAAGGACCTCGAGTTCGCCCTGGGCTTCTCGCACCCGGTCAACGTGATCCCGCCGGCCGGCATCACCTTCTCGGTGGAGCGGCCGACGCAGTTCACGGTCGCCGGTATCGACAAGCAGCTCGTCGGCGAGGTCGCCGCGAACATCCGGAAGATCCGCCCGCCGGAGCCGTACAAGGGCAAGGGCGTCAAGTACCAGGGCGAGGTCATCCGCCGCAAGGCCGGAAAGGCAGGTAAGAAGTGACCGCCACGCTGCTCAAGCGCCGCAATGGCGGCGGTGCGTCGTACAAGCGCGCCGTCGGCAAGGCTCGTCGGCACTTCCGGGTCCGCAAGAACGTCCGCGGCTCCGCCGAGCGTCCCCGGCTGGTCGTCACCCGGTCCACGCGGAACATCACCGCGCAGATCGTGGACGACCTCAAGGGTCACACGCTCGCGTCGGCCTCCACGCTCGACGCGTCCCTCCGGGGCGCAGAGGGTGACAAGAGCTCGCAGGCCGCCAAGGTCGGGGCTCTCCTCGCCGAGCGGGCTCAGGCCGCGGGCGTTTCCAAGGTCGTCTTCGACCGCGGCGGTAACCGGTACGCGGGGCGGATCGCCGCGCTTGCCGACGCCGCCCGCGAAGCCGGACTCGAGTTCTAGGAGGGAAGACCAATGCCTGGTCAGCAGCGCCGAGGCGGCGGGTCCGGCGGTAACAACGAAGGTGGCCGCCGCGACAACCGCCGTGAGGGCGGTCGCGGTAACGCGCCCGTCGAGAAGACCCCGCATCTTGAGCGGGTCGTAGCGATCAACCGCGTCGCCAAGGTCGTCAAGGGTGGTCGTCGCTTCAGCTTCACCGCCCTGGTGATCGTGGGCGACGGCGACGGAACCGTCGGCATCGGCTACGGAAAGGCCAAGGAGGTGCCCGCGGCGATCGCCAAGGGTGTCGAGGAGGCCAAGAAGCACTTCTTCAAGGTGCCGCGCATCGCCGCGACGATCCCCCACCCGATCCTGGGTGAGGCCGCCGCCGGTGTCGTGCTCCTCAAGCCGGCTTCCGCCGGTACCGGCGTCATCGCCGGTGGCCCGGTGCGTGCCGTTCTGGAGTGCGCCGGTATCCACGACGTGCTCTCGAAGAGCCTCGGCTCGTCGAACCCGATCAACATCGTGCACGCGACGGTGGCGGCCCTGAAGGGCCTGGAGTCCCCGGAGGCCGTCGCGGCCCGCCGTGGCCTCCCGGTCGAGGACGTCGCGCCTGCGGCCATGCTGGCGTCGCGCGCGGAAGCGGCGGTGCGGTGATGGCACGCTTGAAGGTCACCCAGCTCCGTTCAGGCATCGGCCGTAAGCAGAACCAGCGGGACTCCCTGCGGTCGCTCGGGCTGAAGCGGATCAACGATGTGGTGGTCAAGGAGGACCGCCCCGAGATTCGGGGCATGATCTTCGCCGTGAACCACCTCGTCAGTGTCGAGGAGGTCGAGTAATGGCGATCAAGGTTCACCACCTGCGCCCGGCGCCCGGTGCCAAGACCGCGAAGACCCGGGTGGGTCGCGGTGAGGGCTCCAAGGGCAAGACCGCCGGTCGTGGTACCAAGGGCACCAAGGCTCGTTACCAGGTTCCGGCCCGGTTCGAGGGCGGGCAGATGCCGATCCACATGCGGCTGCCCAAGATGAAGGGCTTCAAGAACAAGAACAAGGTCGTCTTCCAGGTCGTGAACCTGGACCGGCTCGCCGAGCTGTTCCCGAACGGTGGCGAGATCGGTCCGCTGGAGCTGGCCGACGCCGGCGCGGTCCGTCGTGGCCAGCCGGTGAAGGTTCTCGGCTCCGGCGAGCTGGGTGGCGTGACGCTGCAGGTTTCGGCGCACGCGTTCAGCGAGTCGGCCAAGGAGAAGATCGCCGCTGCTGGTGGTTCCGCCACCGCGCTGTGAGTTTTCCGGGGATGCTGGCCCGGGCATCGCGAGATGCTCGGGCGGCATCCCCGTTGTGGCGTCTGACCTGGCATTTCGTCGGGCCGGGCGGCGCTGATCCACAGGTTGTCCGGTTGCCCTTCGTCCCAGCGTGTTGCACATAGGGCGACCGTGCCTCACAACAGGCACGTCAGACTGTTAAAGTCCGTTCCCAGCTAGGGATATCGGTCGTCCGGACCGATGCCTCCCCCCATCCGCCGGATATGCGGCGGTCACCTCGCGCAGGAGGAAGAAGTTGCTCTCCGCCTTTTCCAGTGCGTTCCGGACGCCTGACCTGCGCAAGAAGTTGCTGTTCACAGTAGCGATCATCGCGGTCTATCGGCTCGGTGCCACTCTGCCCAGCCCAGGCGTGTCCTACACCAACGTTCAGAACTGCCTGGACGTGGTGAACAGCACCAACGCCGGCGGCGGGGTGCTGAACCTCCTGAACCTCTTCTCCGGTGGCGCGCTGCTCCAGCTGTCGGTCTTCGCGCTCGGCATCATGCCGTACATCACGGCATCGATCATCCTGCAGCTGCTCACCGTGGTGATTCCTCGCCTCGAGCAGCTTCGCAAGGAAGGCCAGTCCGGCCAGGCAAAGATCACCCAGTACACCCGCTACCTGACGCTGGGCCTCGCGGTCCTGCAGTCCTCCGCGTTCGTCGCCCTGGCCCGCTCCGGCCAGCTCTTCGCCAACGCGTGCCCGCAGGACCAGTCGAACTTCCAGATCGTGCCGGAGAACACCGGCGTCCCGATGTGGCTGACCCTGGTCATGCTGGTCATCACGATGACGGCCGGCACCGGCGTGGTCATGTGGCTCGGCGAGCTCATCACCGACCGCGGCGTCGGCAACGGCATGTCCGTCCTGATCTTCGCGTCGATCG
>NZ_QHHV01000257.1:0-15993 GCF_003947245.1 Actinoplanes sp. ATCC 53533
GCCGACCGCCGGCCCGACCACCCCGGTGACCTCGGGGACCCCGGGTCCCAGCAGCACATGGTCGATCTGGGCGACCGGCCGGTGCGCCGGCCAGGTCCGGCCGCGGACCGCCGGGCGGTACGGCCGCGCCAGCAGCACGGTCGGCCGGCACATGTTGAGGTCACCGGCGATGACGGTCGGTTCAGCCGACGCGCCGAGCGCGGCCAGCAACCGGCGCAGCTGCCCGGGGCCGCGGGTGAGGCGGTGGGTCAGGTGGGCGTTCACCACCCGCACCCCGGCGAAGGTGACGATCTGCGCCAGCCGCGAGCCCACCGGATCGCGGGACGCCGCGCCGATGCGCACCGACGCGCAGCCCCGCCAGGGCACCCGGCTCAGCACGGCCAGGCCCCACGCTCCGCGGTCGTCCGGCACGACCCGGCGGACGATCCTCAGTTCGGTCAGCGACCGGCCGGTGACGAGGTCGAGCTCGGCGACGTACGGATAGCCGCAGTCGGCGGCCGCCGCCGCGGCGATGCCCGGACGGTCACCGGTACGCCAGTTCTCCTGCACCACGACGACGTCGGTGTCCAGCGCGGCGACGGCCTGCTTCACCGAGTACGGTGCGCCGTGCCGGTCGACGCCGCAATGCAGGTTGAGGCTGGCGAGGCTCAGGGCCACGGCGAACTGTCTCCTCCCGGCACCCGGTCTCCGCGGGTGAGCCTAGCCGGATCATGGCCGTCGCGGCCCGAACGCCGGCCTGTGCCCGGCGGATCCGCCCTGGTCAGCGCCCGGCCAGCAGGCGACCGACGGTGTCCGCGGCCTTCAGCGCCGAGCCGGTCAGGATGACCACGGTCGTCTCGCCGGGCCGCAGCGTGCCCCGGCGCAGAAACTCGCGGATCGCCGGCACCACGATCGAGCTGGTCGGTTCCGCGTACAGGCCGCGGCGGGCCAACTCGAAGGTCGCCGGCGCGATGTCCGCCTCGGCGACGGCCGCCAGGTCGCCGTCCGAGGCGCGGATCGCCGCGAGCACCTCCCGGTCGCGTACCGGAAAGGCGATGGCCGTGCCCTCGGCGACCGTCGGGCTCCACTGCCCCGGCCCGACCGCCGGCGCCCCGGTCGCGAAGGCGGCAACCAGCGGACTGCAGTGTGCGGGCTGGGCGACCAGCAGGCGCGGCCGGCGGCCGATCGCCCCGGAGCGCAGCAGTTCACCGAAGCCGAGGTGGCAGCCCAGCACCAGGCTGCCGGCCCCGGCCGGCAGCACGACCGCGTCCGGCGCGCGGAAGCCCAGGTCCTCCCAGATCTCGTACGCGAGCAGCTTCGTGCCCTGCAGGAAGTACGGGTGCCAGTTGTGGCTCGCATAGCAGGTCGAAGCCGAGCGGCGGACCGCCTCGTCCGCGGTGGCCTGCCGGTTGCCGGGCACCAGCGCCACCGTGGCCCCGTGCGCGCGGCTCTGCTGGATCTTCGCGGGCGAGGTGGACTCGGGCGCGAGAACGGTGGCCCGGATGCCGGCCGCCGCGGCGTAGGCGGCAACCGACGAGCCGCCGTTGCCGCTGCTGTCCTCGAGCATCCCGGTCACGCCCTGTGCGGCCAGAACCGACATCATCACGGTGGTGCCGCGATCCTTGAAACTGGCGGTCGGGTTGAACCACTCCGGCTTGACCGCCAGCGGCACCCCGTCGACGTCGAACGGCAACAGCGGGGTGCAGCCCTCGCCAAGGCTGACCGGCCGGTCAACGGGCCGGGGCAGGGCGGCCGCGTAGCGCCACTGCGACCGGACCCGGGTGTCCACGTCGTCGCGGGTGATGCCGGGCAGCGGCTCGACCAGCAGCGGCGACCCATCGTCACCACGCCAGCGCGGCTCGTCGAGGGGATAGCGGCGGCCGGCCCGATCCACAAGCATCCCCCGATCTTGCCAGAGCACCACGCGCCGTCCGGAGCAGGCAGGCGCCGTCCGGAGCAGGCGGACCAGGGCCCGGATCCCCGTGAGCAGCTCCTGATGGTCACCGAAGCCGTCCTCGCCCCCGGCGGTCCATCCGACCCTGTTCGAACCGCCCGGTGCCGACGACTTCGCGACCGGGTCGACGTCCCAGTCCCCGCCTGGAAGATCGCAATAACCAATTCGGCCCGCGGGTTCGTCGATCGGACATTCGACGGTGTCCTCCGAGCCATGGAATACGCGTAGCGGCCGCCGGCTCCTGACCGGGGCGGAAGCCGGCCTGCTCGTACTGCTAAGGCGTCTGCTCTCCGGTGCCGCCCGCCGGGTCCGGGGCGACCGGGGAGGTGGGTGGTTGCTCGCCCTGACCGGAAGCAGCGTGGTTGATGGGCGGGTGGTAGCGGCCCGGCGGAGCCGGGTTGTTGAGGCTTTCGGGTTATGCGGCGGTGGCGATGAGGGCGACGGTGTGGCCGAGGACTTCGAGTCGTCTGACCTGCCTTTGCTCTGCTTCCCGATAGGAAACACCGGATGGAGATGCCCGGGTTCCGCTTCGGTTGGTTCTGGGTTGTCGGCGGCGGGTGTTTCCGATGGGGAAGCAGAGCAAAGGCCGCGTTGGGGGTAGGGTCTGTCGCCCGGCAGCGAACGCCGGGCGGCGGGCGGCGAGCGCAAGGCAGCGAACACCGGGCGCAAGGCAGCGAACACCGGGCGCAAGGCAGCGGGCGGCGGGCAGCGGGCGGGCCTCGATCTGGCGACGAGGTGTGGCCGGGGGCACGAACCGCCTTAGCAATGCTGGGTGCCGTCGAGCGGGGAGCCCCGGCTCGATCGCCGCGATGAGTCACTCGACGCCTGTAGGCGATGCCGCGCCGCGGCGGCGGACGGAGGAATCCCCCGCTGCCCGGCCGCTGACCAGGCCGAGCCAGCCGAGCCAGCCGAGCCCGGCGAACAGCGCGACCCGTTCGAGCAGCCCGCTCGGGTTGCCCGGCAGGACGTCGCCGTCGTCGAGCAGCACCAGCACGCCGGCCGCCGCGAACGACACCGTCATGACCGACGCGACCACCCTCGCCGGCCGCCGTGGTCCCGTTCTGGCCACCGCGCCGATCCCCGCGACGCCCAGCGTGACGGAGATCAGCTTGTGGATCAGCCCTCGCGTGGTGTGCTCCTCGGGCACTTCCGGCGGGAAGCCCAGCCCGGCATCGGTGCGGACGACGGCCAGCGTCACGAGACAGAGTCCGCACCACAGGATCAGGGCCACCGCCCGCCCATCGGCCTGTCGGTGCAGCCCGATGGCGCAGAGGATCACCCAGAGGCCGCAGGTGGCGAGGTTGACCGTGCCGTGCCAGCCGTTCGCCCCGAGCGACAGCTGGCTGATCCAGTTGCGCGTCTCGTCGTAGCCGGGCCGGGTCAGGCCGTCCAGTGTGCTCACGACGATCATCTGCGCCGCGGCGAGAGCGCCGAAAGCCGGCAGCAGACGCTTCCCCCCGTTCACCCGCCGAGCCTACGACCGTCCTCGAAGGAGGTGGAAACCCTTCGCCGCGCGGGAGAGGATGTCGGCATGCTGAGGGTGTTCTCGGGCGCGCTCGGCGAGCCATGAGAATCGCCCACTTCTGCGACAGCCACACCGGTCGGCCGGACGGTGTGGCCCGGTCGGCGGAGCTGACCGTGCGGCTGCTGCGCTCGGCCGGGCACGAGGCCGATCTCTACCGCCCCGGACCGCTGCTCGGCGGCGGCGTCCGCTCGGTACCGGTGCCGTTCCGGGACGTCCGCGTCGGGCTGCCCTTCACGGCCCGGCGCGCCGACGTCGTCCACGCGCACAGCACCGGGCCGATCGGGATGACCGGGTTCCGGGCGGCCGCCGACTGGGGCGTGCCGCTGGTGGCGACCTGGCACACCGACCTGCTGGCGTACGCCGACGTGTTCGCCGAGATCCCGGTCGGTGCCGCCTGGTGTGCCCTGCGCCTGGGGCTGGGCTGGTCGCCGCGGGAGTTCCTGGAACTGACCCGGCCCGGTGCCGTCCGCCGGCGTCGGCTGGTCGAGCTCGGCAAGGCCATGTTCGCGCGGATGGCGGTGGCCATCGCGCCCTCGGCCAAGACGGCGGCGGGATTCGCCCCGTTCGAGCCGGCCGCGCGGATCTGCGTGCTGCCCACGCCGGTCACCGCCGTCGCGCCCCGCCCGCCGCGGAACGGCGGGAACGTCGTCCTGTCGGTGGGCCGGGCCACCGCCGAGAAGAACCCGGAACTGCTGCTGCGGGCGTTCGCCCGGGTGCACGCGGCCCGGCCGGACGCCCGGCTGGTCCTGCTCGGGGTGCGGCAGCAGCGCGGGCGCCTGGGCCGCCGGATCGCCGCGCTCGGCCTGGACGGCTCCGTCCAGGTATGCCCGCCGGTGCCGCCCGATCAGGTCACCGGCTTCTACCGGGCCGCCGATGTGCTCGCGTTCGCCTCGACCACGGACACCCAGAGTCTGGTGCTGGCCGAGGCGGAAGCCACCGGGTTGCCGGTGGTGGTCGTCGACCCGGGCCTCGCCGCCCGGCCGGGGGCCGCCGGGGCCGGGCGGTTCACCTGCGCACCGACACCGGACGCCTTCGCCGCCGCGCTGTTGCGCATGCTGGACGACGCCGCCTTGCGGGCCAGGGTGACCAGGGAGGGCATGGCGACCGCGGCGGCATACTCCCCGGGGGTTTTCCTGCGCCGCCTGGTGGACATCTACGACAGGCTTCGGTGACCCGCCCGAGCTCACTGTGAGTCACCGCGCACACGGTCGTCGGGTCACGTCCCGCCCGCTGGGATGTGACATGCATCACTCTGTTCCAGATCGACGCCCAGAAAGATCCACACTATGGGTGATAGATCCGAGCGACGCCCGGGAGGGATCACCATGCGATCTCTGGCAGGCCGTTACCGGGTCGAGCAGCCGGTCGGCCACGGCGGCAGCGCCGTCGTGCACAGCGGCTACGACCATACGCTCAAACGTCGCGTCGCGATCAAGCTGTTCTCGCCGTACCGGCCCGACAGCGCCGTGTCATCCCTCGATGTGCTGCGCGAGGCGCGGGCCGCGGCGGCGCTCACCCACCCGAACGTCGCACGCGTCTACGACTACGGCGAGGCCATCGACGGAGATCAGCGGCTGCCGTACCTGGTCATGGAATTCCTCGAGGGTGACACCGTCGCCGACCGGCTCGCCGCGGCGGGTGCGCTCGCGTGGTCACACGCCGCCGAGGTCTGCGCGGATGTCGCCGCGGCGCTGGCCGCCGCGCACGCGGGCGACCTGGTGCACCGCGACGTGAAACCCCGCAACGTCATGCTCACCCCGGCCGGCGTGAAGGTCCTCGACTTCGGCATCGCCGCCCGCGCCGGCCAGAACAGCCTCGACACCCACGGGCAGCTCTGGGGCACCCCGGCCCATCTCGCGCCCGAGCAGCTGCGCGGCGAGCCGACATATCCCGCGGCCGACGTCTACGCGCTCGGCCTGCTGCTGTTCGAATGCCTCACCGGCGCCCGCGCCTGGCCGGGCACCAGCGTCGGCGAGATCCTCGCCGCCCGCTACCAGCGGCGGGCGCCGCGGCTGCCCGCCATCGCCGGGCTCCCCCGCGAGATCATCCGACTGTACGAGGCCTGCGTCGCCGACGACCCGACCCGGCGCCCGCCGGCCGCCGACGTCGCCGCGATCCTGCGGCGGGCAGCCGGCAAGGCATCGACCGTACGACCGGCAGCCGGCAAGGCATCGACCGTACGACCGGCAGCCGGCAAGGCATCGACCGTACGACCGGCAGCCGGCAAGGCATCGACCGTACGACCGGCAGCCGGCAAGGCACCGATCGTACGGCCGGCCGCCGCCATCACCCGCGCCATCCCGCCGATGCGGCGCAAGCGCTCCCGCACCCGCGCGACCGTCACGGCGTCGATCGCCATGGCCGCGGCGTTCGTCAGCGTCATCGGGCTTCAGGTCGCCAACGGGTATTCGACGCCGGAAGGGCGACGAGCGGAGGCCGCCGTCGACGGCGCCCCCGCGACCCTGGCGCCGCAGCCCGTCACCACGCCGACCCCGACCTCGACCCGGCCGGTGCGCGACGTCCCCGTGAAGGACGAGCGCCCGGCCCGCAGGGCCGCCGACACCTGGACCCGCGAGGCCACGTCGCCACCGCGTCAGTCGAAGCCGGCGCCGAAGCCGTCGAGCGAGGCCCCGACCACAGCGCCGACGACCCCGCCGGCGGGGCCCCGCCCCACGCCGAGCGACCCGCCACCGACCTCGACGGCGCCGGAGCCGTCCGAGCCGCCGGCCAGCACCGGACCGCCCACCGAGCCGACGCAGTCCCCACCGGCGCCGGACCCTGAGGAAGCGGCGCAGGATACCGTTCTCGCCGCTTCCTGAGGCGCCGCGCGCTGGACGGTGGACGCACCGACGTCAGGTCAGCAGCGCCCCCGCATACATCTTGTCGATCTCACCGGCGAAGTTCACTTCCGTGCTGCGCCGCTTGATCTTGAGCGACGGCGTCAGCTCCCCGTCCTCGATGCTCAGGTCGCGGGGAAGGATGGCGAAGTTCTTGATCGTCTCCCAGCGGTTGAGCTCGGCGTTGAGCTGCTCGACATAGCCGCTGATCAGGGCGCGCGCCTGCGCCGACGCGACGGCCTCGCCGTACGGCCGGCCCTCGAGCGGCCCACCGGCCGTCCAGCCGGCGACGGCGTCCGGGTCGAGCGAGATGAGCATCGTGCAGTAGTTGCGGTCCTGGCCGATGACGACCGCCTGCGAGGCGTACGGGCACAGCGCCTTGAACATGCCCTCGACGTACGACGGGGCGATGTATTTGCCCCCGGAGGTCTTGACCAGGTCCTTCTTCCGGTCGGTGATCGTGAGGTAGCCGTCAGCGGACAGCTCGCCGATGTCACCGGTGCGGAAGAAGCCGTCCTCGGTGAACACCCCCGCCGTCTCCTCCGGCAGGTTGTGGTAGCCCCGCATCACGGGTGCGCCGCGCAGCAGGATCTCACCGTCGGAGTCGATGCGGCATTCCACGTCGCCCAGCGCCGTGCCGCAGGTGCCGATCCGAACCGCGCCAGGGCGGTTGACGAAGACGCCCGCGCTGGTCTCGGTGAGTCCGTACCCCTCGCTGATCGGCAGCCCCGCCGCGGCGAAGAACTCGCCCAGCGGTACGGAGATCGCCGCCGCACCGGCGACCAGCACCCGGATCCGTCCGCCGAGACGGGCGTGCAGTTTGGCGAACACGAGCTTGTGGGCGGCCGCGTAGCGCACCTTCAAGCCGAGCGGGACCGGCTCGCCGAGCTTCTCCCGGGCGGCCTTCGTCTTGCCCGTGCGCACCGCCCAGGCGAAGATCCTGGCCTTGGCGCCACCGGCCTCACGCGCGGTGATGACGACCTTGTTGTAGACCTTCTCGAACACCCGTGGCGGTGCGCACATGATCGTCGGCCGGACCACGGCGAGGTTGTCGATCAGCCGGTCGACCCGGCCGTCCACATAGGTGGGCAGTCCCACGTGGATGACGCCGCACAGCAGCGACTTGCCGAACGAGTGTGACAACGGCAGCCACAGGTACTGCAGGTCGCCGGCCACCATCAGGCCGAGCTCGCTCTGCGCGACCGCCTCCCAGCACCAGCCGCGGTGCAGCAGTTCCACGCCCTTGGGCCGGCCGGTGGTGCCGGACGTGTAGATCACCGTGGCGAGGTCGTCCGGTCCGATGGCCGCGACGATCTTCTCGATCAGGTCCGGCTCGGCGGCGAGGGCCGCGGCGCCGCGCGCCTCGAGCTCGGCGAGGGTCAGCTGCGGCGGCGTGGCCGCCGGGTCCGGTGCGCCGTCCAGCAGCACGACGTGGGTGAGCACGGGCAGCGCGGCCCCGCCGATCTTCCCGGCCTGCATCGGGTTCTCGGCCATGACGACCCGGGAACCGGAGTCGCCGATGATGTAGGCCGCGTCCGCCGGCCCGGTCGTCGGGTACACGGTGGTGGTGGCCGCGCCGGCGCACATCACCCCGAGGTCGGCGATGACCCAGTCGAGTCGGGTGTTGGCCAGGATCGCCACCCGGTCCTCGGCCTCGACGCCCAGGCCGCGCAGCCCGGCGGCGATCGCGGTGGCCCGGCTGCCCACCTGCGCCCAGGTCAGCCAGACCGGCCCCGAGTCGTCGGCGGCCGGGTGCGCGAACGCCGGCCGGTCCGGCGTCGTCGCGACCCGCTTGAGGAACATGTCAGGAATCGAGCGGTACGGGATCTCCAGTGTCATCGGGGCGCCACCTTCGTCGGCCGGAAGTCGAGAAGTCTCGACACGGTCCGGAGTGGACCATCGCCGGGTTGCGAGACGTCCCTCGGGCCGACCCGGCAACGGCCCGCCGTCCTCGCCACACTCCGTGACTCCTTGATCGGTGGCCACCTCGCCCGGGGCGCGATCACCATCGCCGGAGCCACCCGGTGCGCCGATCGCCGGCCCCCGGCACCCCGTCAATGCCGTGACCAGGACCAATCCACTATGCCACAGTCCGGTGACTGAGCGTCGAGCTCCGGTTCCACAGACCGGAAAGGACACGATCCGATACCAACCGACTATGTGTTCGTCGTGAGTGGTTAGTGTCGCGCCAGCGGTGACTAACCGTCGCCGCGATGTGTCCGTACCCATAGGACGAGGTGAATACGATGCGTGCATCAGGGATGCAGGCGAAAAGACTCCGGACGGTCATCGCCGCCGGTGTCATCGCGGTCCTGACGATCGGCGCGGCCGGCTGCGCGGAAAGCGACCGCGACAGCGGTGGCAACGAGGGCAAAGCCGCTACCGGCGGCACCTTCATCTTCGCGGGTGCCGGTGATCCGAAGAATTTCGACCCGATCTTCAACGACGACGGGGAGTCGTTCCGGCCGATCCGGCAGATGTACGACACCCTCATCACCCATAAGCCCGGCACCGCCGAACTGGAGGGTGGCCTGGCGGAGAGCTGGTCCAACGACCCGACCGGCAAGATCTGGACGTTCAAGCTGCGCCAGGGTGTCAAGTTCCACGACGGCAGCGCGCTGGACGCGACGGCGGTCTGCGCGAACTTCGACCGGTGGTACAACATGAAGGGCGAGGCCGCCCAGTCCCAGATGATCTACTACGCCGACGTCTTCGGCGGGTTCGCCGGCAGCCCGGAGGCCGTCTACGACAACTGCAAGGCGCAGGACGCCTCCACCGCCGTCGTGACGATGAAGAAGTACAAGGGAGCTTTCCCGGGCGCGTTCGCGCTCACCGCGTTCTCCATCGCGAGCCCGACCGCGATGAAGCAGTACGACTCCGACAAGGTGACGCAGAACGGCGACTCCTTCGCGTACAGCGCGTTCGCCACCGAACACCCGACCGGCACCGGCGCGTTCACGTTCGGCGGCTGGAACAAGGCGACCGGCGAGATCACGCTGGCCAAGAACCCCGACTACTGGGGTGACAAGGCCAAGGTCGACAAGCTGATCATCAAGATCATCAAGGATGAGAACACCCGGAAGCAGGAGCTGCGCGCCGGCACGGTGCAGGCGATCGACTTCCCGGCCCCGGCCGACCGCAAGGCGCTGGCGAACGAGGGCTACAAGGTGCTCGACCGGCCCGCCTTCAACATCCTCTACCTGGGCATCAACCAGAAGAACAACCCGAAGCTCAAGGACCTGCGGGTCCGCCAGGCGATCGCGTACGCGCTCAACCGCGCCCAGCTGGTGCAGACCAAGGGCCCGGGCGGCGCGGTGGTGGCCGACCAGTTCATGCCGAACACGGTGCTCGGTTACGCCCAGGACGTGCAGAAGTACGACTACAGCGTGGACAAGGCCAAGCAACTGCTGGCCGAGGCCGGCGCGACCGGCCTGACGCTCAACTTCTACTATCCGACCGAGGTGTCCCGGCCGTACATGCCGAACCCGCAGGAGATCTTCACCGTGCTGGCGAACGACCTGCAGGCCGCCGGCATCAAGGTCAACGGCGTCCCGCGGCCGTGGAACGGCGGCTTCAAGGACGACGTGCAGCAGTTCGGCAAGCAGGACCTGCACATCCTGGGCTGGACCGGCGACTACAACGACCCGGGCAACTTCGCCGGCACGTTCTTCGGCCGGGAGAAGGTCGAGTTCGGCGACGGGGCGATGACCGAGATGTTCGCCGCCATCGGCAAGGCCGACGCGACGGTCGACCAGGCAGCCAAGAAGGCCGCGTGGGAGCAGGTCAACCGCGACCTCGCCGCCAAGTGGCTGCCGGCCGTGCCGATCTGGCACGCCCCGCCGGCGCTGGTCACCACGAAGAACGTCGATGGTCTGGTGCCGAGTCCGCTCACCGCCGAGGAATTCAACACGGTCTCGCTCACCAAGTAGCTCCGTAGTATCAGGCACCGCCGCGGCCCGGACCGGGGACGATCTCCCCGGTCCGGGCCATCCGGCGCGAATCTTCCAAGCGCGAATCTTCCAAGGATGCGTCATTCTCTATGGTGAGAGTCATCTTGCGCCGCCTGATCCAGCTGGTCATCACGCTGATCGCCCTGATGACCCTGGTCTTCTTCTGGCTGCGCAGCCTTCCGGGCGGGCCCGTCGACGCGTTGCTGGGCGAACGCGCGACCCCGCAGACCCGCGAGTTGCTGACCCGGGCCCTCGGCTATGACCAGCCGATCTGGGTCCAGTACGGCCGCTTCCTCAAAAACGTGGTGACCGGCAACTTCGGCAACTCCATCCGCACCGGCGAGCCGGTGATGGACGTGATCAGCCGGTCCTTCCCGGCGACCATCGAGCTGGCCGTCGCGGCGATCATCATCGCGATCGGGCTGGGCATCCCGCTGGGCTACGTCGCGGCCCGGCATCGCGGGCGGCTGCTCGACAACGCGACCATCATCGTCACCCTGGTCGGCATCTCGATCCCGATCTTCTTCCTGGGCTACCTGCTCAAGGACTGGCTGACCCAGGACATCCACTTCTTCCCGCCGTCCGGCCGGATCAGCACCGGCCTGGGCAACACCGACGTGACCGGCTTCTTCGTGCTGGACGGGCTGTTGACCCGCGAGCTGGACGCCTCCGCCGACGCCCTCTGGCATCTGGTGCTGCCCGCCTTCACGCTGGCGACGATCCCGCTGGCGATCATCATCCGGATCACCCGGGCGAGCGTGCTGGACGTCCTGGACGAGGACTACATCCGCACCGCGGACGCCAAGGGCCTGCGCGACGCCACCATCCGCAAGCGGCACGTGCTGCGCAACGCGCTGCTGCCGGTGGTCACCACCATCGGCTTGCAGACCGGCGCGCTGCTGGCCGGCGCGGTGCTGACCGAGAAGGTCTACAACTGGGGCGGCCTGGGCACGCTGATCACCGACTCGATCAGCGGCGGCCGCGACTATCCGGTGCTCCAGGCGCTGATCCTGCTCGCCGCCGTCGTCTTCATCGTGGTCAACCTGCTGGTCGACCTCTCGTACGCGATCATCGACCCGAGGGTGCGTGTGCAGTGAGCGGGACCGGAGGGCTGAGCCGGCCCGGAGGATTGGCGACGCTCGCCGACCACAAGCGCCGCCGCATCGACGAGCTGACCGCGCGGACGGCCGAGGCCGGCGGGGTCAGCCTGATCCGCGACGCCGGCCGCCGGCTGCTGCGCAACCCCACCGCGATCGTGGGCGCGGTCATCATCCTGCTGTTCCTGATCATCGCGATCTTCGCGCCGCTGGTGGCGCCGCACGACCCGGTGCAGCGCTTCCCGGAGCTGACCAAGGATCTGACCGTCGACTCAATCCCGGGCGCCACCGCCGGGCATCCGCTCGGCAGCGACCCACTGGGTCGCGACTTCGCGTCCCGGATGATCTACGGCGCCCGGCAGACGCTCTTCGTCGGCGTCCTGGCCACGCTCATCGGCCTGCTGTTCGGCGTGCTGCTCGGCGCGATCGCCGGCGCCGTCGGCGGCTGGGTGGACATGCTGATCATGCGGATCACCGACGTCATGCTGGCCCTGCCCAGCCTGCTGCTGGCGATCACGCTGGTCGCCCTGGCCAGCAGGTCCACGCAGTGGACGGTGATCATCGCGGTCGCGGTGGTGAACGTGCCCATCTTCGCCCGGCTGCTCCGCGGCTCGATGCTGGCGCAACGGGAGAGCGACCACGTGCTCGCGGCCCGCGCGCTGGGCGTGAAGCGGCGGGACATCGTGCTGCGGCACATGCTGCCGAACTCGCTCACCGCGGTCATCGTGCAGGCCACGCTGACCTTCGCGGTGGCGATCCTGGACGCGGCCGCGCTGTCCTTCCTGGGCCTCGGCGACCCGGACATCAACCGGGCCGAGTGGGGCCTGATGCTCGGTGTGGACGGCGTCCGGTACTTCGAGGTCCGCCCGGAGCTGGCCTACTTCCCCGCCCTGGCGATCATCGCCGTGGCCCTCGGCTTCACGTTGCTCGGTGAGAGCATGCGTGAGGCGCTCGACCCGAAGAACCGGCGGTGACTTCTCATGCCTCTGCTCGACGTTCGTGATCTGTCGGTTGTCTTCCAGCGCAAGGGCACCATGCCCGTCAAGGCGGTGGACGGCGTCAGCTTCACCGTGGAACCCGGCCAGACCGTCGGGCTGGTCGGCGAGTCCGGCTGCGGCAAGTCGGTGACCAGCCTGGCGATCATGGGTCTGCTGCCACGCCGCGGCAACAAGGTCACCGGTGAGGTCCTCTTCGCCGACACCGACCTGCTCAAGCTGCGCCCGCAGGAGCTGCGGGACCGGCGCGGCCGGGACATCGGCATGATCTTCCAGGACCCGCTGTCCTCGCTGAACCCGGTGATCCCGCTCGGCCTGCAGGTGGCCGAGGTGCTGGAACGCCACCAGGGCCGGACCCGGCAGGCGGCGCTGCGGGAGGCCCGGGGGCTGCTCGACGCGGTGGGCATCCCGGACCCGACGCGGCGGCTCAAGGAATTCCCGCACCAGCTCTCCGGCGGCATGCGGCAGCGGGTGCTGATCGCCATCGCCCTGGCCTGCGAGCCGCGCCTGCTGATCGCCGACGAGCCGACGACGGCGCTGGACGTGACCATCCAGGCACAGATCCTCACGCTGCTCAAGGACCTGGTCGACCGGTCCGGCACCGCGCTGGTGATGATCACCCATGACCTCGGGGTGGTGGCCGGGCTCTGCGACACGGTCAACGTCCTGTACGCCGGCAAGGTCGTCGAGCGGGCCGAACGCCACGACCTGTTCGCGGACCCGCGGCACCCGTACACCCATGGGTTGTTGCAGTCCGTGCCCCGGCTGGATGTCGACCGCGGCGGCCGGCTGCACCAGATCCGCGGCTCGGTCAGCGACAACATCCCCTGGTCGGAGGGGTGCGCCTTCGCGCCGCGCTGCGACCGGGTGATCGACGACTGCATCGGCGAGACGGTGCCCCTGGAGCCCACTGTCCGCGGCGGTGCGCTGCGGTGCACGAACCCCGTACCGCAGGAGGTGCCGGCGTGAACGACGCGATCGTCGAGATCGACGACCTCAAGGTCCACTTCCCGATCAAGAGCGGACTGCTCTTCGACCGTACGGTCGGCTACGTCTACGCCGTCGACGGGGTGTCGCTGAAGATCAAGCGGGGCGAGACCTACGGCCTGGTCGGCGAGTCCGGGTGCGGCAAGTCAACGCTGGGCCGCGGCCTGCTGCGCCTGGTCGAGCCGACCAGCGGCGGGATCACCTTCGACGGTACGGACGTCCGCGCGCTCAAGGGCGAGCAGATGCGGCTGTTCCGCCGGCGCATCCAGATGGTGTTCCAGGACCCGATGTCCAGCCTGGACCCGCGGCAGTCGGTGGAGTCCCTGCTCGTCGAGGGCCTCAAGGCGCACGGCCTGCACAAGAACAAGGCCGAGGCGCAGCGGCGCCTGAAGTCCACCCTGGACTCGGTCGGCCTGCCCGCATCGGCGCTGAACAAGTACCCGCACGAGTTCTCCGGCGGGCAGCGGCAGCGGATCGGCATCGCCCGGGCCCTGGTGCTCGGCCCCGAGCTGATCGTGGCCGACGAGCCGGTGTCCGCGCTGGACGTGTCGATCCAGGCACAGGTGGTCAACCTCCTCGGCGACCTGCAGGGCGCACTCGGGCTGACCTACCTGGTCATCGCGCACGACCTGGCGGTCGTCCGGCACATCTCCGACACCATCGGCGTGATGTACCTGGGCGCGCTGGTCGAGGAGGCGGACGGCGACCAACTGTACGAGCGCCCGCTGCACCCGTACACCCGGGCTCTGCTCTCGGCCGTGCCCATCCCCGACCCGCAGGTGGAGGACCGGCGGGAGCGGATCCTGCTGGCCGGCGACCTGCCGTCGCCGGCCAACCCGCCGAGCGGATGCCGGTTCCGCACGCGCTGTCCCTGGTCGCAGGACCGCTGCGCCGAGGAACGGCCCGAGCTACGGGTGTTCGACGCCTCCGGGCAGCGGGTCGCCTGCCACTTCGCCGAGGAGATCCTCGGCGGTGAGCTGAGGATGCACGAGGTCCGGGCGGAGCTCGTCCGCCCGGGTTCGGACACGGCACCCGACGTGGGCGCCGAGCTGATCCAAACCCGGACCGACCTGCCCGCGCCGTAGCCGACTCCGGTCGTTCCGCGGCGACCGTCCATCGTGGTGGGAATCGTATTCTTCGCGGTGCCCGTGCGGCTGTCGGTCGTGAACGCGATTCGCTACTGTATGGCCGACTCACGGTGAGGTTCTGGTGGCGGCCGCCTCGGGTGAGACGATTCCACGTGCCTCGGCCGTCCCGGATATTAGGATGCGAATGTCGACGGGTGAGCCGTCCGAGCCACTTTCCGCGCACGATCCCCGGCACGTGGGGCCGTACCGCCTCCTCGGTAGGCTGGGCCAGGGCGGCCAGGGAGTCGTCTACCTCGGTGTGGGTCCGCGGAACGAGCGGGTCGCCGTGAAGGTGCTCAAGATCGAGATTCGGGACGATGTCCGGGCGAAGGCCCGGTTCGTCCGGGAGATCGCCGCGGCGCGCCAGGTGGCCCCGTTCTGCACCGCCCGGATCCTCGCCTTCGACATCGAGGGTGAGCTGCCGTTCGTGGCCAGCGAGTTCATCACCGGCCCGACCCTGCAGCAGCGGGTGTCCCGGCGCGGGCCGATCTCGGGGGCGGACCTCGACCGGCTCGCCATCGGCACCGCGGCCGCGATCGCCGCGGTCCACGGGGCGAACGTGGTGCACTGCGATCTGAAACCGGCGAACGTCATCCTGGGCCCCGACTGGCCCCGCGTCATCGACTTCGGCATCGCCCGGGCCATCGACAGCACCGGCACCCAGACGATCATGGGATCGCCCGCGTACATGTCGCCGGAGCGGTATCGCAACGAGGACGTCGGCCCGGCCGCCGACATCTTCTCCTGGGCCGCCACGATCGCATTCGCCGCGGCCGGACGAGCGCCGTTCGGCCACGACGCGGCGTTCATCATCATGCACCGAGTGCTGGACAAGCCACCGCAGCTGTCCGGGCTGTCCGCGGCGCTCGAGGAGATGGTTCGGGCCTGCCTGCACAAGGACCCAGCGGCCCGGCCTGTCGCGACCGAGATCCTGCTGCGGCTGGTGGCGAAGTCCGGCCTCACCCTGGAGGAGGAGGCTCGCCGGTCCATCGGGGAGCTGACAACCAGGGTGATCACCAAGCAGTCGCTGCGGGACATCCACGAGCGGCACCGCGCCGTACCGGCGCAGCGCCGCCCCGAGACACCCGCCGAGTCACCCGCCGAGGCCCGGGTGGACGCGCCGACCGAGAAGGAACGCACTCTGTGGCTCTCCGGCGGCCGGGGCGAGACCAGGAGGATCCTCACCCGCCCCGACCAGACGACACCGGTGCCGAGCGGAGCGGACCTGACCGCCGAGGCGCCGGCCGACGCCCCACCCCGGAAGACCCCCGCCGCGCCGAGTTCCCGGCCGGACCGGGTCCGGCAGGCGAGCCGCGAGGTAGCCGGCGGCGCGCTCGCCATCCTGGTGGGGGCGCTCGCCGCAGCCGGCGCGTACCTGCTGACGTGGCCGGTCGTCGCGGTGGTGGCGGCCGGGTTGGGCGGGCTCGTCGTCGCGTACGGGGTGCGGTTGCTCATCGCCGCGCTGCTGCCGGGTGGTCGTTAGCGCGTGCCGGTTCGCTGATCGCCGTGCGGCTCGGCCGGCGGGTGTTGGTGTTGCCGGCC
>NZ_QHHV01000258.1:0-7072 GCF_003947245.1 Actinoplanes sp. ATCC 53533
GACTAGGACACGGGACGGGCGAGGTGCCGCTGGGCGACGCCGATCAGATATTCATGCCCATCGGCCGACACACACTGCTGTCGGTCGGACCGCAGAGCCAGACCGGCACGGTGCCCGAAGACACCGTTCGCGTTCTGAACGAATGGCAAGTTCGAGCCGCAAGCCAATACGTGTACTTCCATCCGGACAGCGAGCTGGAGAACTTCGTCCGCGAGGTGCGCATCAGCATGGCCCGTCCAGCCGAGGCCGCCTGACGGCACGCCCGGGTCCACGGCAGGCCAGGCTCTGTCGGGTACCGGATCGATCACGCCGGCCCGCTCGCCGTGCTGGTGCTCATCGGCGACGGTGACTTCACCACGGCTCGGCAAGCGACCCCGGTGGACGTCGAGTGTCTGCGGGCACATCAACGCTTCGACCTCGTCGTGGACCCTGATCGATTCGCCGCCGGGAGGATCAACGTGAGCCTCAACGTTCCCGTCGAGAAGCCGGACGCGTGACCCGCCCCGGGTCGGCGGCTCTGGCGCTGGAGAGCGGCGCCTACGGCGATCCGGTCCGCAGCCCCTCACGTCCGCTCAACATGGTGTCGGGTCGGATGAGTCGCCGGGTCAATCGCTAACCTGGACGGCCCACGCTTCGCCGAGGAGTTCGGATGTCGACTCAGGTCTGGCTCGATCCGCCCACCCCCGGCCGCCGGCGCGCGGCACGGCGCATCGAAATCCGGCTGGGACGCTGGTTCGCCACGGTGGAACTGAACCGCGACGACTATGTCGATCATGCCCGTTCCCAGGGACGCGACGACGATGTCGAGATCAGCCCTGAGTTCAAGGAGGCACTCGAACGATGCGCCGACGCCGCTTGCGACCACCTCTGGGTCAGCGGGTATCCCGGAGGGTTCATCGGTGGTACCGGACCGCATTTCGTCACGCTGCCCGTGCCGTTCGCTTTCGCGGATGAGGCCTGCGAGGCGCTGCGCGCCGCCGAGATGGACGGCGACGTCACCGGGCTCGACGCCCTGACCACGAAACTCGCTGTCCCGCTCGACAGGTGGCTCGCGCCCGGCGAGCGGCAGCTTCGTCGTGGCATCGACTTCTCCGGCCCGCCATCCTCGATGTTGAAGTTCCTTCGCTACCGGGCGGACGCGCGGGGACTGCGCCTGAACGGCCGCGCGGTGCCCGGCGCGGTGTGGGTAAGTCCCGTCATGCCACCGGCCCGCCGCCACCTACGTGCCGAGTTCCCGGAGCAGTTCGCGCACTGGGCGGACCCGGCGCTGTACGCCGAGCACCAGGACCCCGATGACGAGCCGTTCCGGCCGTACGTCGGCGGACGGGACCGAGACCAGCACACCGCACCGGAACCGGTCCAGTTCCTCGACGCCCAGGCCGACGACCGGCGCGACAAGTCCTGCTCGTGCGGGTTCTACGACCCGTGGGACGACAGCAACACGGCTCGGCATGCCCAAGCACACATGCGATGGGCGACCGGCGTCTCGGTACCCCGCAACGTGCACTGGTACGGAGGCAAGATCGCCGTCGTCGCCACGACCTCGCCAACGGTATGGCGCAAACTCGCCTATCAAGCGGCGCTGCTGCCCAAGCGCGAGAACCACTACGACTTCGCCTCGTTCGGCGTCGGCGTCGGCGAACCGGTCGATAACAACCTTCGCGCCTACCTCTACCGCGACGAGGCGAGCCGCCACGTCGTCGGCTTCGTCTCGGTGTGGGACAGCCCTTGCAACCAGTGGCATCCCTTCGACGACAGCGACCGCAACACCCCAGTCAGCCGGGATGTGCTTCGCCCAGTCGTCAACGTCATCTTCACCGCCCAGCTGTGGCGCCGGCGGCGTGTCGCCCAGCAGATGGTCGACGCCGTCGCCCGGCACGCCGGAATCACGACGACGGACGTGGCGTGGAGCCCGCCGTTCTCCACCGGTGGACGGGCCCTGGCCCAGAGCCTCAGCCCAGCAGGTGTCTGGGTGCCCGCAAATCCCACGCCCGAAGAAGCAAAGCCATAGGAGGAGACACAGTCGCATGCCGGAAGGGGCCGACCGGCCGGCGAACGCGAACCGGCCCGGCCGGGTTACCGTCGTCGGTATCGATCGGAAGGAGCCCACGCCGATGCGGCACAACGACGCGTTGGAGCTTCTCGGCACGTGTCCGTGCCCCTGCCACCCCACCAACCGTCCGTCCGGTGACCAGCCCTCAGGCTGTTGGTGCCAGTCACCCACCCTGCTCATCGACGGTCTAGCCCTGCATCACAACGATCGCCTGTGGTTCGGGCGGTGCACGTGCCCGCACCACATCGGTGGCTCGGACTGCTGCTGCCGGCAGCCGACCAGCGCCGACCTACGGGCCGCGCTGCGCCGTCTCGATGAGCGTGACCGCGAGCGGCGGTGGCGCCCCGGACAGCGGACCGGTGTCGACGTCACCCACCGCCTCGGCCGCGGGTAGCCGGTCGCCGCCAGGCGCACCACTCGGCTGCCTCCGAGTGCGTTGAGGCGATCGAGGCCGCCTATACCAGGCGTGCTGGACAGGCGCACGTTGGTCGCGACGATCAGGTAGCCCGGGATTCGCCCGGCGCGGACTGTGGCCTTGCGGATCACGCCACGCGGCGAGTTTGTTCGCGACTTCCCCCGATACAGCCGTTCCGAGTCCATCATCGTCATCGGCCCCTGCCGGTGCTTCACCGGCAGGGGCCGCGTAGCCCGTTCCCACCGCGACCCGCTGGCGGCGCCGGGCAGCGACCGAACCCTCGAGCGACGCCCCCGGCTGCCGTCCGGGCCGTTCCCCGAGCGCCTGGAGATCGGCACGAGCAGACGCTCCGTGATCGACCGGTTTCCAAGCGCTGCTTGCGGCGGCACGGCTGCCGCCGGCAAGCAGCGACTTACGCGGTGGTCACCGCTTGGCGTGGAACGCCTCGACGACCGCGCTGGGAATACGGCCGCGCTCGGAGACCTCGTAGCCGTTCTTCGCTGCCCATTCGCGGATCGCTTGATTCTGATCGCGGCTCGTCCGCGGCTGCGGCGCCGCCGAGCGGGACGCGACACGGCCGTTTCCGCCGGTACGGCCGATCCGGCTGGCGGCATCCAGGAACGGGTCCAGCACCTTGCGCAGCTTGCCGGCGTTCGCCTCGGACAGGTCGATAGTGTAGTTCACGCCGTCGAGCCCGAACTCGACGGTGCGATCGGCGTTGCCGCCGTCGAGGTCATCGGTGAGCACCGTAATTACTTGCTTCGCCATAGCTTTTCACTCCCCAAAAGGCACATAGTGCGCGGGTGGACTTCGATGTTCTCAACAACCGTAACCGATCCGCTTTCTGCAGGTTCATCGGCATCGACAATCCCTAACAGCCCTTCCCGCTCACCTGTCCGGCGTGCCTTCTAGTCCCCAATCCTTATGCGGTAATGAGCGCCCGTCGCGCACGAAACGGGGTTTAGTGAGATTCTCGCAACCAGCGGGGCGAAGCTCACGCACAATGCGGGGACCGCGTAGCGCTTTACGCGAGTCGCCGTCGAAGTCTCGTCGGGCCCCAGGGTCGTGCAGATCACCACGCCCGGCTGCCACCGCCGACCAGGCGCCGGTGGGGGCCGACCCGTGCGCAAGCCTCGGCATGGCGGCTCACCTCGCCCATCGAGCCTTGCGCACAGGCACAGGCCGGTTATCCACAGGACTGTGCACAGCCAGACCACGCTCCTCGCCCGGTATCCTGGCGCCGCGCCCGGACGCCTGGAAGGGGCCAGCGGCACCATGCATTTCTGAGGCAGGGCATCAATGCCGGAAAATACTTCCGTCGGGCCGGGCGGGCGGGATGCGCCGGTTTGTATCCGAGCGGTCAACAGCAGCGCGTGGCGTTGTTCTTGGTTGCTGATGAAGCCGAAAGCGGACGCCATGCAGAACCGCAGGTATCCGAGAGTCTCGGCTATGAAAGCAGATCGCCGGGGAGGGCGAACTCGATCTGAAGTGTGTTGTTGGATCATTGCAATAATAGCGGCAAGGTGGCATGAAGATTGTTTGGCGGCGTCCTGTCACATTGGGCCGGCGGCACGACGGGGCTACGCTCTGGCCACGCGGTGGAGCGTGTCCCGACAGCGCACGGTTGCCGCGGTCACCGTGTCGCCTCCGTCGAGGCGTGATCGGCGGCCGGTGCGCGGCTCCTGCACGAGTCACATGTAGTAGGCGTAGCGGGTCGCGATCTGCGCGTCGTGGGGCACATGTTTGAGGATCGCGCCGACCCGGTGGGCTGTGCGTAGGGTCAGCGGATCCCGTTCGTCGAGTTGGGCGTTGTTCCAGTTCATCTTGGACAGCGCGAGGACATCCATCGCTACCGCGTTCAGGTCGGTCGTGTTGCCGGCCGGGCGGATGAGCAGAGGCTGCGGCACGTACATGCCGGGATAGGTTCGGAAGTACGGAATCGATCCGCGCGTGTAAAGCAGCAGGCTGCGTTCGTCGAGTCGGACGGAGGTGCCCCGCAGGGGCGGGAGTTGGCCGGCCCGAAAGAGGTGAGGTGCGCCGCGCCGCTGGATCCAGAGAAGTTCAAGGAAGTCGATCTCTCGCTCGTCCGCGGCCCCTTGGAATCCGTTGATCTCGGCGCCGCTGAACATCGAGGTCTTGTGGAGTACGACCCGCGCGGGTTGATGTCCGTGCGTGTGGCGGTACTCGGCGAGCGCGTCGACGAGCAGCTTTCGCGCGTCGCCTTCGTTGAGGTGTGGCTGGCGGTCGGCTTTGGATATCTTCGCGGTGCCGCCGCGAACGACGACGCCGTCGCCGCGTTCGTTGAACACCTGCGCGACGGCGGTGTGCAGTTCCTCCCCGTCAGGCGTTCGATAGAAGCTGATGCCGACGTAGCAGGTGGCCAGGTCGGAGCTGTGTCGTGGCATCCTCCAGGGAGTGCCGCCGGCCTTGTAGTACAGGGCGGTGTGCAGGTTCCACGCCCGGGTGGCTTCGTCCTGCAACGGGCGTGCGCGTTGGCTTCCCTGGGTGCGTCCTTCCCACGTTTCTCGTCGCATCAGCTGCAGCGGGCTTGGCAGGCTGAGCGCCTTGGCCTTGAGCAGGTCGTGGAAGTCGCGGCCGATCTCCAGGCCGTCGTCGGCAGCCTCGCGGTCGTCGCTGTCCCCGGGCTCGGCCGCGTCGTGGGGCTCGTTGAGTTCGTCTGGCCGGGCACAGATGAGCACGCGGCATCGTCCGGTCTCTGCCAGGGACCGTGCGGCGTCGGTGTACAGGTCCGCTGCCTCCGCGATGGCCGACGTGACGTCAGCCCTGGCCAGTCGCCGGAGTTGACGTTCGGGGATCTCGCGGACGAGAGCGTCGTCGAAGACGAGTTCGGCGCCGAAGCTCGTCTCCGCGCTGAATCCCGGAAAGGGCAGGTGCAGGTTTTCCTGGCCGGGCTTGGTCTCCATCGCGTCGATCGGGGCCCTGCAGCGTTGCAGCCACCGGCGCAGGCCGTCGACCGCACCGGGTGGTCCCACAAGGCCGACCGGGATGGCATGCGGAGCGGTGGGCGCATCCGCGTCGGCAGGGCCGTAGACAGCGATGCCGTAGCGCGGGTCGATGTGCCGGTTGCCGGCACGGAACTCCAGTTCAGGCTCGTGGAGGACATGAGCCTTCACGGGGTCACCTCCCACAGGCCCGCGACGAGGGTGCCGCTGTTGGCATCGACCGGGGCGGGCTCAGGTGGTGGGATCCACGCCCGTTCGTCGATGGCGGCGTCCGCCTCGATGGTCAAGAGGGTGCCGAAGTTGATCCGGTCGTCCCGGCTCGCGAACAGCGTGTCCTCACCCTGCAGGTAGTCCGCCCAGGCCCGGACGAGTTGATAGACCGCGCTGTTGCGTTCCAGACGTTTGATCTTCTTGACGTACTCGGAGTCGTAGAGGGAGTCGCGCCGTCCGTCGACCGTGAAGTGGTAGGTGGGATTGATCTCCAGGAACCACTGGCCCGACCAGCGCCGAAAGTAGAGTCCGGCGGCATAGTGCCGGTAGTACCTGACCTTCGTGGTGTCGTCCTTGCCGTGGTACGGGTTGAAGAATCGGCGGCCCTTGCTGCCGCGGTAGCGCCCTTTGACCTTCCTGGCCGACAGGTCGGGCGGCGCCTGGTAGTAGACGATCTTCTTCTTCGGATGCCAGACGAGCGCCGGGTGGTGCGCGGACCGCAGGGTGAAGTTGAGCAGGGACACGAAGCGTTTGAGCACATCGCCGTCGGAGGTGTCCGCCCATTCAGCAGTCGGAGTCGACGTGACCGGTCCGTCGCACAGCACGGCCAGGGCTCCGTCCTGCAACGAGGAGAACGAGTAGATCCGACCGGACGAGAGGACGAAGCCGCTGTCGAAGACACCATTTGATCCCATTCGTTCCCACGCGTCAGCGCGGTCGCGGCAGGGTGTGGACGCCGAGTAGATGACCGGAGCGAAGCTCTGCACCTCAAGCAGGTTCGAGACCAGAAGCTCGCTGCCCTCCAACCGGGGCAGAGGCTGACCGACCGGCACGCCGATGGCGGAGAGGGAACCGAACGCCGCCAGATCGAAGCGGTCCGCGGCCTTGTCGAACTCCACCACCCGCCGGGCCCTGCGAGCCGGATCGGCGAACCAAGTGTCGAGGCGCTTCCACCAGGCAAGCTGATGCCTGAGATCGACACAGATAAGAACGACCGGTCGACCGTAGCGCAGCCAGTAGTCGACGCGATCAGCGTCGCAGACGAAGCGGAAACCCGCCGCGTTGTCGCCGGGGAAACCGACCTCCGTGCCCTTGACCTGGGCGGCGACGGCGAAGCCGCTGACCTGCCGCTCCGTGTCGACGAACTCGATGTGGCCGTCGATGCCGAAGTCACGCAGGGTGTTGTTCCAGACATGTCCCGCGTCTGACACGGCCTTGTCGACGAATGCCTCGGCACGGAAGCCGGCCCGCTGTTGAACGCTTCTTCTCGGCATCGTCAGGCGCCCGGCCAACCGATGCCGACACGGTCCGCGGCGCCTGTTCGTCCACTCCCAGGATCGCCCGTGTCGAGCCTGCGCGATCTCACCCAGGCGCTGCTCGCGTTGAACCCATGGCTGGATGCGCGGCCACATCGCACGCCAATGGATGGAC
>NZ_QHHV01000259.1:0-5972 GCF_003947245.1 Actinoplanes sp. ATCC 53533
GCTCGAGGCTTCGGAATACGTCGACAACGTGCCTGGTGCGATCAAGAGCTGGCGCGAGGGCAGCGTCGTCAAGTCCTGGCTGCTCGACCTGTTCGACCGGGCGCTGGACGGTGATCCCGAGCTGGCCAAGCTCAAGGGCTACGCCGAGGACACCGGCGAGGGCCGGTGGACGGTCGACGAGGCGGTCCGGCTGGCCGTTCCGCTGCACGTCATCGCCGCGTCCCTGTTCACCCGCTTCGAATCGCGGCAGATCGACTCGCCCGCCATGAAGGCCGTCGCCGCGCTGCGCCAGCAGTTCGGCGGCCACGCCGTCGTCGGCTGAGATGTACGTCCGCCGGGTCGAGTTGACCGACTTCCGTTCGTACGAGCGGGTGGCGGTCGACTTCGATCCCGGCGTCGCCGTGCTCGTCGGCCAGAACGGCATGGGCAAGACCAACCTGGTCGAGGCGCTGGGCTATGTGGCCACTCTGGACAGTCACCGGGTGGCCACCGACGCGCCGCTGGTCCGGGCCGGAGCGACTTCGGGCGTGATCCGCTGCGAGATCGTCCACGATGGTCGTGAGCTGCTGGTCGAGCTGGAGATCGTGCCCGGCAAGGCGAACCGGGCCCGGTTGAACAGGTCGCCGGTGCGCCGGTCCCGGGAGGTGCTCGGCGCGCTGCGGATGGTGCTGTTCGCGCCGGAGGACCTGGAGCTGGTCCGCGGTGACCCGTCCGAGCGCCGGCGCTATCTCGATGATCTCCTGGTGGCCCGCCTGCCCCGGTTCGCCGGGGTGCGCGCCGACTACGACAGGGTCGTCAAGCAGCGCAACGCCCTGCTGCGCACGGCCTACCTGACGCGCAAGGTCGGTGGCACGCGCGGGCAGGATCTCTCGACCCTGGCGGTCTGGGATCAGCACCTCGCCCATCATGGCGCCGAGCTGCTGGCCGGCCGGTTGGAGCTGGCCGCGGCCCTGGGGCCGCATCTGACCAAGGCCTACGACGCGGTGGCGGCCGGGCGCACGACAGCCTCGATCGCGTACGCGTCCAGGCTCGGCGAATCGCTGGTCCCGGACCGACCCCGGCTGGAGCAGGCGCTGCTGGCGTCGCTGGCCGAACGGCGGCAGAACGAGGTCGAGCGCGGGGTCACCCTGGTCGGCCCGCACCGCGACGATCTCCTGCTGACGCTGGGAGAACTGCCCACCAAGGGGTACGCGAGCCACGGCGAGTCCTGGTCGTTCGCGCTGGCCCTGCGGCTGGCGGCGTACGACCTGCTGCGCACCGACGGGATCGAGCCGGTGCTGGTGCTCGACGACGTCTTCGCCGAGCTGGATTCCGGCCGCCGGGAGCGGCTGGCGGAGCTGGTGTCGGACGCGACCCAGTTGCTGGTGACCTGCGCGGTGCCGGAGGATGTCCCTGCGGCCCTACGAGGCGTCCGCTACGACGTCGAAGCAGGAACGGTGACCCGTGTCTGAGGGAACCCCGGAAAAGCCGCCAGCGGCTGCCAGGGACGCCGCCGGACCCGGCGACCGAGCGGGCGGTGCCGGCAGGCGTGGCGCCGCCCGCGCGGGCACACCCGATGCGGCGAGCGGCGCGGCCGCCGGCGGCAGTCGAGCACCCGGCAGGGATTCCGTTGCCGGCAAGAGCAAGCAAGCAGCCGGCGGCGGCGGACAAACCGTGGCCCGAACGGATGCAGCAGGCGACGGAAAAGCTGCCGGCGCAGAAGGCGGCACCGGCAGGCCGGCGAGCGCATCCGCCGGAGCCGGGGGCGCGCCTGCTAGGCCAAGGCGTGCATCGGCCGGACAGACGAGCGGGTCAGCCGGGCCGAGGGGTGCATCAGGCGGACAAGCGAGCGGGTCTGCCGGGCCAAGGGACGGGTCCGCCGGACCAGGTGGTGCGTCAGCCGGGCCGGCAGGCGGTGCTGCGGCTGGTGACGGTGGGACGGCCGGCCCGGAGCTGGCTCGGGCCGTACTCGATGCCGCACTGGCCAAACGCCGGTCCGCTCAGCAGGCGCCGCGCCGCCGTACCGGAGATGGTGAAGGCACCGGTCGCAGGCTGCGCGGATATTCCGGGCCCGGGCCGGATCCGCGGGATCCGCAGCTCTTCGGGGTGATGCTTGAGCGGATCATGAAGCAGCGCGGCTGGCAGAAGCCCGCCGCGGAGGCCAAGGTCTTCGGCGCCTGGGAGAAGGTCGTCGGCCCGGACGTCGCCAAGCACAGCCGCCCGCTCAAGCTCGACGCCGGTGTGCTGACCGTGGAGGCCGAGTCGACCGCGTGGGCGACCCAGTTGCGCATGCTCGCCGGAAACCTGCTCAAGCGCATCGCCGCCGAGGTCGGGCACAACGTGGTCACCAAGCTCAACATCCACGGGCCCGCGGCGCCGTCGTGGAACAAGGGACCGCGCCGGGTCCAGGGCCGCGGCCCGCGCGACACGTACGGCTGAGGAACCCGGACCGCCCGGCCGGCGTCCCACTGTGATGTTGCGCCGATTCCTCGCTGTCCTCTTCCTGGTCGTCGCCGGCTTGGTCGTCGCGCCGTCCGGGCCCGCCTGGGCGTGCTCGTGCGGCATGCCGCAACGCAGCGGTGACCTGGTGGTCGTCGGGGTGGCCGAGCGGGTGAGCAAGCCGTGGACCGGCGACGACCTGAGGGTCCGGATCCGGGTCGAGTCGGTCGAGCAGGGCAGCGCCGGCGAGCGGGTCGATCTCGTCACCGCAGTGGACAGCGCATCCTGCGGCTACGGGTTCTCCGAAGGCCACCGCTACCGCGTCTATGCCAACGAGGGCAGCACCTCGTTGTGCGACGGCAACGAGGACCTCGGCCTGGTCGATCGGCCGGCCGAGGGGCCGCCCCGGGCGCTGTGGTGGGCCCTCGGTTCGGGCGCCGTCCTCGTGGCCGCGCTGATCTTGCTGCGGCGGCGCGGCCACGGCAGGCGGTAGAGACCCGCGAGTCGGCTCAGTAGTCGGCGAAGACCGCGAACCCTCGCTCGGCGCAGCGGCGATAAAAACCCGACAAAACCGCCAATTCCGTACGCGCGAAGCTCCAGTGTGGCGCGTTGCCCGCCTCGTCACGCAGCGCCGCCAGCCGGTCGTCCAGCCAGCGCAGTTGCTGTTCGGCCAGCCGTCCACCGGCCACAGCGGACCGCATCACGTCCGCCACGCTGTCGAAGGTGACCAGGTCACCGTGCTGCTGGTGACCCTCGACGAAGCGCTCGAGGCCGCCGGCGATCCAGGCGCACCCGTCCGGGTCGATGACCGGGTCCTCGTCCTCCGCGGCCGCGTCGGTGGCGTAGAGGACGCCCTCGAGCCCGAGCAGCAGGTCGACGAGCTCCGTGTAGGCGGTCGCCCGTACCGTGCCGGTCTTGGCTATGTGCAGCGCGAGCGCGCCCGTGGGCGCGGCGATCTCCGGCGCGTCCGCGACGGCGCCGAAGTCGACGAACTCGGCGGGGGCGACCGGGTCGTAGAACCTGTTCGTCCGTGGCCAGTGCACGGCCACGTTGTCCAGCCCCTTGTCCAGCGCCATGGGGGCCCACCTCTCCTCGAACTGCCGGGCTGCGGACCCGTCCGGCCGTGTACCGGCCCGCGCGGGCGAGGTTACGACACCGCCGCCTGCCGTCGTGAGGCAGTGTCGCAGCGCGTGGCCTCACGCGCCGGGAGGCGCGCCTCGGGGCCCGGGCGTCGAAAGGTTCGTCGTTGCGGGGGCGCCGCATTCCGTGTAGGGGGACTCGTGGGAGTGGCCCTCAATCGCGCTACGGCAATCTGAGGTACCCGGACGAGGTGCCGGACCCTCAATAACTCGCCCGGACGGAGTAGAATCGACAACGACCGGGAAAGTCCGCCCCGTGACGGCACTCCGTCACGCTACGCGATTTTTCCAGCCGATCACGATCCGCGGGTGACCGCGGCGACCGGCGCGCTCGGCTCCACCGGTGGTCCGCCTTCTTCCCGCGGCTCGTCGCCGGTGTTCGCCCTGCCCGTCGATGGCCGCCGGCTGCTCGCCAACCCCGTGACCGACCCGCCTTCGCGCGGGCCGGCGCGAGAAAGTGGCCGAGGGTGGCAGAGAACACGCAGGAATACGGTGCCGGTTCCATCACCGTGCTCGAAGGTCTCGAGGCGGTCCGCAAGCGCCCCGGTATGTACATCGGTTCCACCGGCGAGCGGGGCCTGCACCACCTGGTCTGGGAGGTTGTGGACAACGCCGTCGACGAGGCGCTCGCGGGCTACTGCGACACCATCGACGTGGTCCTGATGGCGGACGGTGGCGTCTCCGTCACCGACAACGGCCGTGGCTTCCCGGTCGACCTGCACCCCAAGCTGAAGAAGCCGGGCGTCGAGGTCGCGCTGACCGTCCTGCACGCGGGTGGCAAGTTCGACGGCAAGGCGTACGCGGTCTCGGGCGGCCTGCACGGCGTCGGCGTCTCCGTGGTGAACGCGCTCTCCACCAAGATGTTCGTGGAGATCCACAAGTCGGGCAACGTCTACCGGCAGCACTACACCGCGTCGAAGCCCGGCACGCTCGAGAAGGGCGAGCCCACTTCGCGCACCGGTTCGATGGTCCAGTTCTGGCCGGACCCGACCATCTTCGAGACCACCGAGTTCGACTGGCAGACGATCTACCGGCGGATCCAGGAGTACGCGTTCCTCAACAAGGCCCTGACGATCAATCTGGTCGACCGGCGGCCCGAGCACGTCGACGAGGAGGGCAAGGCCCGCGAGGTCACCTTCATGTACGAGAACGGCATCGCCGACTTCGTGCGCCACCTCAACACCACCAAGACCCCGATCCACAAGACGGTGATCGAGTTCGAGGCCGAGGCCAACGACGAGGGCATGGCCCTCGAGATCGCCATGCAGTGGAACGAGTCGTACGGCGAGTCGGTCTACACCTTCGCCAACACGATCAACACTCACGAGGGTGGCACCCACGAGGAGGGCTTCCGCGCCGCGCTGACGAGCATCGTCAACCGCTACGGCGCCGAGAAGAAGTTCCTCAAGGGCGACGAGAAGCTCTCGGGCGAGGACATCCGCGAGGGTCTGGCCGCGATCATCTCGGTGAAGCTGACGAATCCGCAGTTCGAGGGCCAGACGAAGACGAAGCTCGGCAACACGAACATGAAGGGCTTCGTGCAGAAGATCGCCAACGAGGCGATCGCGGACTGGTTCGACCGCAACCCCGCCGACGCGAAGCAGATCATCACCAAGGCCTCGCAGGCGGCCCGGGCCCGGATCGCCGCGCAGCAGGCGCGCAAGCTGGCCCGGCGCAAGTCGCTGCTGGAGTCGGGCTCGATGCCGGGCAAGCTGGCCGACTGCCAGTCGACCGACCCGCGGGTCTCCGAGCTGTTCATCGTCGAGGGTGACTCGGCCGGCGGCTCGGCCAAGCAGGGCCGCGACAGCCAGATCCAGGCGATCCTGCCGATCCGCGGCAAGATCCTCAACGTGGAGAAGGCCCGGATCGACCGGGTGCTGAAGAACAACGAGGTCCAGTCGCTGATCACGGCGCTGGGCACCGGCATCCACGAGGAATTCGACGTCGCCAAGCTGCGCTACCACAAGGTCGTGCTGATGGCCGACGCCGACGTCGACGGCCAGCACATCCAGACGCTGCTGCTCACCCTGCTGTTCCGCTTCATGCGGCCGCTGGTCGAGCTGGGCCACGTCTACCTGGCCGCACCGCCGCTTTACAAGATCAAGTGGAACAAGCGCGGCGACGACGCCCAGTACGCCTACTCCGACCGGGAGCGGGACGGCCTGATCGAGCTGCGCCAGCAGAAGAAGGCGAACGCGAAGCCCGACGACATCCAGCGGTTCAAGGGTCTCGGCGAGATGAACTTCCGCGAGCTGTGGGACACGACGATGGACCCGGGCACGCGCACGCTGAAGCAGGTGACCCTCGACGACGCCGCGACCGCGGACGAGCTGTTCAGCGTCCTGATGGGTGAGGACGTCGAAGCCCGTCGTTCGTTCATCCAGCGCAACGCCAAGGACGTTCGGTTCCTGGACA
>NZ_QHHV01000025.1:0-109453 GCF_003947245.1 Actinoplanes sp. ATCC 53533
CGAGCAAGCCGGGCCAGCCGGGCAAGCCGAACAGGCCGAGCAAGCCGAACAGGCCGAGCAAGCCGGGCCGGTCGAGCAGGTCGAGCAAGCCGAACAGGCCGAGCAAGCCGAACCGGTCGAACAGGCCGGACCGGTCGAGCAAGCCGAACAGGCCGAGCCGGTCGAACAGGCCGGACCGGTCGAGCAAGCCGAACCGGCCGAACAAGCCGAACCGGTCGAACAGGCCGGACCGGTCGAGCAAGCCGAACCAGTCGAGCAGGTCGGACCGGTAGTGGCGTCCCGCTGCGGATCGGACAGCCCGCCATCGCCGAGCCATGCCCGCCACAATCAAGTCACGGCTGCCGCCCGGCACCCACCCCCGCCCTTGCTGGGGGCAGGTATCCCACGGCGCCTACCCGTCGACCGCGGAACGGCCGGAGTCGCCAACCCCACACCCGCCCGCCAGACCACGCCGCCCCGGACCGGACCGGCGAACACCAGACCGGGCCCGGCCCGACCGGCAGCGACCCCGCTACGCAGCAAATCCCCGCCACCAAACATCCGACGACCAGAACACCACACGGAAGGCGAGCCCGGCGTTTCCCACGAACATATCGAATCCGCGCCTAAACCCCCGACGATATTGTCGGCAGATCCCACCCTGAATCGTCGTTTCCCTGCCGCTGGACCCTTGGATACGGAGTATTTCGACTGGGAGACAGGCCCACTCAGAACCGATATTCCCAACCTTCCATCCGTGGCGGCATCGCCTCGCGGCAGGATGACTCATAGGCAAATGATCGCACCGGATCGTCGAGGTCCACCGTGATCAAGGGTGCGGTGCGTGATGGATGGCGCGCGCGACCCATACCCGTTCACATGGAGCCTGGTGGAACCTGACGTAATCATGCCGCCGTCCTCTGTGGCTGCCCGGCTTGAACCACTGCGGTCACATGCTGTCCCGCTACGGTGGTGTCGATCGTTCGGTGACCTAGGCATCCGCGGGATGGCGAGCGAGGACCTACAGCAGGCCAGGCAGACAATGGCTGCGGTGTCCGGGCAGCCGCTCGACGGATGCCCGCCGCGCGTCCCCGTCGTTTGGCGGAGTCTCCGCTTGCCGTCCACGCGAGGCGCAGCGCGGGATTCCATCAGAACTGACGTCCCAAAGACATTCGCACCTCTGCCCGAAGCACTCCTGCCCGACAGGCGTTCATGCCGACGGCCACGGCACCACACGGCAAGCCGAATCTCGCTGGCCGACGAACCACAAGCCGTCGCTCCGCCGAAGCGGTGGACAGCCTTCCGGTCCGCCGCGCGGCGACGCCTCAGCCGGTAGCGGCGCCGCGACACTCTCAGTGGCTCCCGAACGGCCGGCCCTGGTCACGGCCCCTCGCTTGACCAATATCCGGCCGCCAGCCGACGATCTAGCCAGACCTCCTCAGGCGGCGGCCCACGGGCCGACACCGCCGACTCGGTCTATGCGGTAGCGGACGATGTGGCCGGGCTTCCTCGGCGCCGGAAAACTCGGCGTCCGGGGCCACATATACCTTGCACAGGCGGTTGAGCAGATCCCAGGTCTGGTCGCTCGGCTCGATGGCGGCCGTCGCCTTCAGGATGGCGTGTTCGGCCATCACGACGCCGGGCGTCCGGGGAGCGTCGAACGACAGCACGACGCGCGGGTCGCGTTCGATGTTGCGCAGCTTGGTGTACCACGCCAGATGACCGCTGACGAGGTCGTCGCCGTCTTGTCCGAGCCAGATGACGGAGACCTGCGGGCTTCCGTCGGCGTTGATGGTGGCGAGGTGGGCCAGCGGGCCGGTCGCGATCAGATCGCGGAGTTCCTTGGGTAACGCGGTCATGGATCAAAAGTACGGGTGCGCCTGCCTCGACATATAGGGTGAAACGGCGAGGATCGCCATAAAAGTGGCAAGATTCCGGGGTATGGGCAACGGAGAAGAGGTGCTGTACCACAACGAGCGGACGCACGTCTCCCGCCAGCCCGCGTCGGACGGCTCCGGGAGTGTGGTGTGCAAGCGCGCCAGCGGCTCCGGCGCGGTGCGCCGGATCGAGCACGAACGGGCTGCCCTGCGGCGGCTCGCCGGCGTCGTCGGGGCGCCGGGGCTGGCGGATCGGCAGGCCCGGCAGGTCCTGATCCTCCGCGATGACCACGGCCGGTCAGCGGCCGGCACCCGGCTGCCAGTGCCCCGGCTGATCGAGGTCGCCGGGGCCCTGGCGGCCACGGTGGCCGGTGCGCACCGGGCCGGCATCGTGCACCGGGACATCACGCCCGCCAATCTGGTCCTGGCGGGCTCGGGACCGGCGGTCCTGATCGACTACGACCTCGCGCTGATCGGTCGCGCGGCACGGTCCGGCGCGCCGCCGCCGGAGGAACCGGTGGGCACGCTGGGCTATCTGGCGCCGGAGCAGACCGGCCGGATCAGGCTCGCGGTGGACCATCGGTCCGACCTCTACGGCCTGGGTGCCACCCTGTACGCGTTGGCGACCGGGGTCCCGCCCTTCTCGGGAGACGACCCGCTGGAGCTGATTCGCGACACTCTGGTCCGCGTGCCCGCGTTCCCGGCAGACCTGAATCCGCGGCTGCCGTCCCGCTTCGGTGAGATCGTCATGCGGCTGCTGGAGAAGGACCCGGACCGGCGGTACCAGAGCGCCGAGGGCCTGGCCTACGACCTGGCCAGGTTCGGCGCCGGCCCGGGCGAACCATGGCGACCGGGGCTGCGCGACTTCCCGGCGTTCCTGTCCGCTCCGGCCGCGCTGGTCGGCCGGGACCGAGAGGTACGCCGGCTGGCCGGCGCCTTGGACCGGGTCCGGGCCGGCGGCGGTCCCGCCGTGCTCGTCACGGGCCCACCCGGAATCGGCAAGACCGCGCTGGTGCACACGCTGCGACCCGCCATCACCGCGCGCGGCGGGTGGTTCGTCACGGGCAAGTACGACCAGTTCGGCTCCGACACGGGCGGCCGCGCGATCACCCGCGCGCTGCGGCGGCTGGCGCAGCTGCTGCTCGCCGAGCCCGAGCCGGACGTGGCCGGCCACCGGCAGCGGCTCACCGCGGCGCTCGGGCCCAACGTCGCGCTGGCCGCCTCCGCCGTCCCGGAGCTGGCGGTGCTGCTGGGGACCGCCGTGGCGCCCGCGGCCACCGACCCGGCGACCGCGCCGGGACGGATCAGCGCCGCCGTCGTCGCTCTGCTGCGGGCCGTCGCCGCGCACCGCCCGGTCGTGTTCGTCCTGGACGACCTGCAATGGGCGGGCAGTTCCTCCTTGCGGGTGCTGGACGCCATCCTGGATTCCGGGCCGGTGCCCGGGCTCTTCCTGGTCGGCGCCTACCGGGATCGGGAGGTCGGCGAGGACCATCCGCTGGCACCGATGGTCGCGCGCTGGGAGCGCGACGGCGCGGTCGACCCGCCCGTCCGGCTGGCCGGCCTCGCCGGTGCCGGGCCGGCCGAGCTGATCGGCGCGATCCTGCGGATGCCGGCCCCCGCGGTGTCCGGCCTGGCGGATCTGCTCGGCGAGGGCTGTGCCGGCAACCCATACGAGGGCCAGGACAGCGACAGCAACCCGCACGAAGGCCAAGACAACGCCAGAAACCCGCACAAAAAACCAAGACAATACCGGCAACCCGTACGAGACAGTCGAGCTGCTCAACGCGCTGCGGGCGGACGGACTGCTGGTGCTGTCCGAGGATGGCTGGAGCTGGGACGCGGCGGCGGTACGTGCGTTTGCCGGCCGCCAGCGCGTCCCGCAGCTGCTCGCGGCCCGGCTGGGCCAGCAAGCGGAGGTGACCCGCCGCCTGCTGGCCACGCTGGCCTGCCTCGGCGGTGACGTCCATCCGGCATTGCTCGCCACCGGTGCCGGGCTGCGGGAGTCGGACCTCATCCCCCACCTGGCGCCCGCGATCGCCGACGGCCTGATCGCCACGGAGCGGGCCGGGCCGGCGGAAGGCGCGGTCCGCTTCCGGCACGACCTCGTCCAGCAGGCCGCCCGGCAGAGCCTGGACACCGGCGAGCGTGACCGGCTCCGGCTGACCATGGCCCGCCGGCTCGCCGGGCGCGTGGAGAGCCACCACCAGGCGGCCGAGCAGTACCTCGCGGTCGTCGGCCTGCTCGAGGAGCCGCGGGAGCGCCGGACCGCGGCGGCGCTGCTGCACGCCGCCGGGCGAAACGCCGCCGGCCTGACCAACTACGGCGCGGCCGAGGAGTTCCTCGCCGCCGCCGCTGCGCTGCTGGCGGCGGACGGCACGGACCCGCCGGCCCTCGACGCGGTCACCGTGGACCTGCACGTCGTGCTGCATTGCCTCGGGCGCCTCGACGAGACCGACGAGGTCTACCGGGAGCTCGCCGGCCGCCGCCCCGGCCTGATCACCCTCGCGACCGCGACCTGCACCCAGATCAACAGTCTCACCCAGCGGGGCAGGGCGCAGGCCGCCGTCGACCTGGGGCTGGAGGTGCTGCGACGGCTCGACGTCACCCTCCCCCGGGACCTGGCAGCGGACGTCAGCCGGGCCACCGCGGAGCTGTACCGGTGGGTCACCGGGCTGCGCCTGCCCGGATCGCCCGACGACGCGGAGCGCGCCCTCCCCGGCGAGGTGACCCACGAGACGGACGACCCGCGCATCGTGGTGACCGGCCGCTTGATCAATCGGCTGCTCCCGCCCTCCTACCTCCTCGACCCGCTCCTGCACTCGTGGCTGGTGCTGCAGGCCCAGCGGCTCTGGACCCGGTACGGCGTGTGCGCACCCGTGGTCGGCACGCTGGGATGCGCCGCCTGCGTGACGATCGACCAACGGGACGACTACCGCACCGGATATCTCCTGGCCCGGCACGTCGTCGCCGTGGGACAGGAACACGGCTACCAGGCGGAGACGGCGCTGGCCCGGTACATGTACGTCTGCCTGGCCGCGCCCTGGTTCGAGCCGCTGGAGGACATCGTCGAGGTCGCCCAGCAGACCCGGGACGACCTGCTGGCCGCGGGCGACGTCCAGGTGGCCTGCCTGCTCTCCATGCGGCTGCTGGCGATCCTGTTCGACAGCGCGGAATCGCTCGAGGTGTGCGCCGACGAGGTCCGGCCGGCCCTGGCCTTCGCCGCGCGGACCGGCAACCGGTACGTCGTCCTCACCCTCGTCGGCTACCAGCGGCTCCTGGGTGCCCTGCGCGGGCCGGCGCCCGGGCCGGAAGCGTTCCCCGGACCGGACCTCGACGAGGCCGCCTACCTGGCCGACGTGACGGCCAACAAGCCGGCGGCGGTGACGTACCACGTCAACTGCGGCATCACCGCGCTGCTCTTCGACGACGCCGAGGCGCTGGACGCGCACTCCGCCGCGGCGATGGCCGGCGCCCGGGCCATGCGCGGGTTCTATCTGTCGGCGCTCGCCCGGCTGCTGCGCTGCCTCAGCCTCGCCCGGCGGCTGCGCACCGCGGGCGGCGACGCCGGCCTGGTCGGCGAGCTGACCGTGACCCGGCAATGGCTCGCCCGGCGGGCCGCCGACGCACCCGGCAACTTCCGGCATCTGCTCCACCTCGTCGATGCCGAACAGGCCTGGGCGCTGGGCGACTTCGCCGCCGCGATCCGGCTCTTCGACGCCGGCCTGCACGAGGTGGCCCGGCGCCCCTGGCACCAGGCCCTGCTCGCCGAGCGGGCCGGACGGTTCCACCTCGAACAGGGCCTGCCGCACGCCGGCCGCAACCTGCTGACCGAGGCCCGCGACGGATACCGCCGCTGGGGTGCCGGCAGCAAGGTCGCCCGGTTGGAGGCCGAGCATGCCTTCCTGCGCGGCACGGCGACCGCCGGCCCGGGGGACGGGTCCGCGGGCGGAACCCGGCGGATGGACCTCATGGCGATCCTGCGAGCGTCGCAGGCGCTCAGCTCGCAGACCACCCTGGCGGGACTCCAGGCCCAGGTCGGTGCCGTGCTCTGCGCGATGACCGGGGCCACCGACGCGCACGTCGCGCTGTGCCACCAGGAGCCGGCCCACTGGTACGTCTCCGCGCTCGCCGGCACCGGGCCGGGGCACCCGGACGTCGCGGCCCGGGCGGCCGATCCCGAGGCCCCCGCGCCGGCCGACGCCGGCACGGCCGAGGAGGACGAGTGCCTCATGCCACTGTCAGCGGTGCGCTACGTGCTGCGCACCCACGAGCCGCTCCTCGTCGCGGACGCCACCCGCGACGACCGCTTCGCCCGCGATCCCTACCTGGCGGGACTCGAGACCTGCGCGCTGCTGGTGGTCCCCCTCCCCTGCCGGAGCATCGCCCGTGCCGTGCTGATCCTGGAGAACCGCCGGCAGAGCGACGTCTTCTCCACCGACCGCCTGGAGACCGTGCGGCTCATCGCCGGGCAGCTCGCCGTCTCGATCGACAACGCGCTGCTCTACGACTCCCTCGAGACCACGGTGAAGCTGCGCACCGCCGACCTGGCGGCGACCAACCAGCGCCTCGCCGACAGCGAGCGCCGGCTGCGGTCCCACTTCGAACACGCCGCCGTCGGCCAGGTCATCCACGGCACGGACGACCGGATCGAGGAAGCCAACCCGGCCTTCGCCACGATGACCGGCACGGCGCCCCGTGACCTCGGCGGGACGAAGCTCACCGACCAGTTCGACCCGGCCGACCGGGCGGCGCACCGCCGGGAGCTCAGCGCCGTCATCGCCGGCCGGCGCAAGCTCATCAGCCGGGAGCTCGTCCTGCTCCGCGCCGACGGTGACCGGCTCGACGTGCACGTCACCGTCTCGGCCGTCCGGCACGCGGACGGCCAGCCGGAACACCTCGTCAGCATCTTCCAGGACATCAGCTCCCGCAAGGCGGCCGAGGTCGCGCGGGACGCCGCCACCATCGAACTGGCCGACCGCAACAGCGAGCTGGAGGCCGCCAACCGGCTCAAGGCCGACCTGATCGGGATGCTCGGGCACGAGATCAGCAATCCGCTGGCGATCATCCTCGGGCACATCGAGCTGGCCCTCGGCGACGACACCGCGCCGGCGCCCGTGCACGACCTCATCGCCAAGGTCGGCCGGAACGCTTCCCGGCTCGCCGTCATCGTCCAGGAGGTGCTCGCGCTGGTCAGCATCGACGCGGGCCGGCTCACCGCCACTCCGCGGCCGGTCCGCGTCGCCGACCACATCCACGCGGCGCTGGCCGCCACCGCCGTCACCGGCGTGACCCTGGACTGTCCGCCGGAACTGGCGGCCGTGGTGCAGCCGGGGCACCTCGACCACATCCTCACCAACCTGATCAGCAACGCGGAGAAGTACGGCGGCGGCGCGACCACGATCATCGCCGACCGCACCGGGCGTACCGTCGCCATCCAGGTCCGTGACGAGGGCGCGGGCGTGCCGCCCGACTTCCGGGTGCACCTCTTCGACCGGTTCGCCCGGGCGGACTCGACGGCCGGCACGGTCGCCGGCACCGGGCTCGGCCTCTACATCGTCCGTGAGCTGGCCGGCGCCAACGGCGGCGACGTCCAGTACCGGCCGGCCGTACCGCACGGCTCGATCTTCATCCTGACCCTGCCGGCGGCCGCGTCGGACGCACCGGATCAGCCGTACTGATCCCGAGATGGTGGTTTGGGTTTCGGCCGTCGTTCGATGATCATTGGGGCGGTGACGAACCCTGCCGCGCCCGCGGAACCCGGCACGTTGTCCTTGACCGTCCCGCCGCTGTTCGCCGCCCTGGCCCCGGCCCGCAACGTCCTGATCGCCGGTGCGGGCGGCGGGTTCGATGTGTACGCCGGCCTGCCGTTGGCCCTGGCGCTGTGGCGCAGCGGCGTGCGAGTGCACCTGGCCAACCTGTCCTTCTCCGAGCTGGTCCTGCTCGACAGCGACAGCTGGGCCGCGGAGAACGTCGCGGTGGTGACGCCCGATTCGACCAGCACGGACTGGTACTTCCCCGAGCGGACGCTCGCCCGGTGGCTGGCGGCCCACGACCTGCCGGCGACGGTGTACGCCTTCCCGCCGCTCGGTGTCGAACGGCTCCGGGCCGCCTACCGGCATCTGATAGACGAGCTGGCCATCGACGCGGTGGTGCTGGTCGACGGCGGCACCGACATCCTGCTGCGCGGCGACGAGAGCAACCTCGGCACGCCGGTGGAGGACATCACCAGCCTCGCCGCCGTGGCCGGCCTCGACGTGCCGGTGAAGCTGGTGACCTGCCTCGGCTTCGGTATCGATGCCCACGACGGCGTCAACCACGTACAGGTATTGGAGAACATCGCCGCGCTCGACCGCGACGGCGGCTACCTCGGCGCGTTGTCCATCCCCGGCGCCAGCCGGGAAGCGCAGCTCTACCGCGACGCCGTCGCCGACGCCCAGGCCGCCACCCCGGAACGGCCGAGCATCGTCCACGGCCAGATCGCCGCCGCCACCAGCGGCGCCTTCGGCGACGTCCAGTTCACCCGGCGCACCAGCGGCAGCACGCTGTTCGTCAACCCGCTGATGGCGATGTACTTCACCGTCGACCTCGACAAGCTCGCCGCCCGATGCCTCTACCTCGACCGGATTGAGAACACCTGGGGCCGGCGTCAGGTGATCGGGCGCATCGCGACGTTCCGCGACGAGATCTCCACCCGCATCCCGCACGCCTTCCCGCACTGAACCGTGGCCGATCACTCCGGCAGCGGGTCGGCGAAGGTGCAGAAGAGCGGCTCGCCGTCGACGGCGACCACCCGCAGGTCCGTATCGATCCCCTGCCAGCCGGCCCCGGCCGCTCTGATTGACTACCGGCGTGGGAGCCGATGCGGTGTTCACGGGCGGGCTGACCTACCGGGTCGACGGCTCCCGCAGCCTCCTGCTCGACGTCCTGCGGCCGGCCGCCGCACCGGAGCCGGCTCCCCCTGGTGGTGTTCGTGCACGGCGGCGGCTGGCACGAGGGCGATCGCGGCGCCGGCATGCACCCCTGGCTCAATCCGCTGCTGGTCACGCACGGATTCGTCACCGCCAGCATCACGTACCGGCTGAGCGACGAGGCGCACTGGCCGGTGCCGCTGCACGACGTCCGGGCGGCCCTGCGCTGGCTACGCGCGCACGCGGGCGAGTACGGCGCGGACCCGTACCGGATCGGGGTGTGGGGTCACTCCGCGGGAGCGCACCTGGCGGCCGTGGCCGCCCTGACGGCGACCGGTCCGGACCGGGTCCAGGCGGTGGCGCTCAGCGCCTGCCCCGCCGATCTGCGTCCCGAGCGACTGGACAGCGGCAACGAGGTGGCCCGGCTGATGGGCCCGGATGCCGGGGCCGGCGCGCTCGCCGCGGCGAGCCCGGTCTGCCACGTGCATCCGGCGGCGCCGCCCGTCCTGCTCGCGCACGGCACCCGCGACGAGGTGGTGTCATTCGACCAGGGCCTGGCGTTGCGCGACGCACTCGGCGCGGCCGGCGTCGAGGTCCGGTGGGCACCGATCGAGGGCGCTCCCCATGAGTGGGGTGATCGCCCCGGGCGCACCGGCGACGGCGAGGTGGCCGGCACCTTCGGCGCGCTGGCGCTGCCCTTCTTCCGCGAGCATCTGCGCGGGCCGTGAGGCCTTACCGGGCGGGCTTGCCCGGGAAACGCTTGCCGAGCGTCCGGCGGTGGCCGGCGCGCGGTGCCGGCGCCGGCTCGCCGGTGACCTGCGGCCCGCGGTAGCCGCGCGCGTCCTCCGCCACCGTCTCGTCGGCGTCGTTCTCCAGCGCCTGCCGGATGTGCTGCGGTGTGACGGCGGAGGTGGCCAGCGAGCGCCGCACCTCCACCGACCGGTCGTCCAGCAGGAGCCGCAGGTCGGCCTCCTCCAGTGGCACCGCACGCACCAGCGCGGAGCGGACGTCGGGCGATGAGTCCTGGGCCAGCAGGTGCCGCTGCTCGGCGGTGGTCCGCTTGTTGATGGCGACGCCCTTGCGCACCCGAACCGTGCGGTCCCGCAGCAGGGCCGCGATGACGTCCGGGTGGTAGGTGTGGCTGGCGAGCCTCTCCCGGACCTCCGGAGAGGCGTCGTCGACGAGGATCGCCGCCAGGTCGGGTTCCAGTTCCCACATCTCCGCGGCCAGGCCGCGCAGCTCTTTGTCCTGCGCCTTGACCATCAGGTGGCGCACCCGGGCGTCACAGGCCGGATTGGCCGCGACCGCCCAGCGCACCCACCGGTCGGCGTCGCCGACGAGGCGCAGCAGGTTTCCCTGGGAGGTGGCGGGATTTCTCGCGACTGCCTCACGGACTGTGCGATCGCGGTCACGCGCGAGCGGTCGCAGCGCCTCCGCCGGCGCATCCGGACGGGCCGCGACGGCCGCGCGCACCAGGGCCGACGAGTCGGAAGCCAGCTCGTAGAGCGCCCCGGGGGCGGTCTTGCGGTCCTGTGCGAGGGCGACCCGCGCATCGATGCTGCCAGCCAGGCGCTGATTTCCCATGGCCCGAATCCTCTCACGCGCCGCCCGCGCCACCCGCATCCGTGGGCCTGGGCGGCGCCGGCGCCGAAGTCCCGGTTCCGGTCGTCCGCGGCGTTTGGCCCCCTTTGGCAGGGGTATCCGACCGGCTCACCCGTCGATCGAGGGAGCTGGACCATGGACCCGCGCGAGCCCGTGAAAGCGGTCAAGCAAGTGATGGAGACCGCCGCGGCGAAGGTGGCCGAGGCGCTGAGCCCGGCCGTGCCCGGCGCGCCCGGCAGCGGCACACCGCCCGTCGAGGAGCCGACCGCCCCGCAGGAACCGCTGCCGCCGAAGCGGGAGCAGGGCACTCCGGACACCCGGACCGCCACCGGCACCGAGACGGGCGCGCCGCCCACGGCCAACGGCCAGCAGGGCGACTATCTGACCACGTCGCAGGGGGCGAGGCTGCGCGACACCGATCATTCCCTCAAGGCCGGCCCGCGTGGCCCGGTGCTGCTGCAGGACCATCACCTGCGCGAGAAGATCACCCACTTCGACCACGAGCGGATTCCGGAACGGGTCGTGCACGCCCGGGGCACCGGCGCACACGGGCTGTTCACCGCGTACGGCACCGCGGCGGAGATCACCCGGGCGGGCTTCCTCCGGAAGGGTGCCGTGACACCCGTCTTCGTCCGGTTCTCCACCGTGCTCGGGTCGCGCGGATCGGCCGACACCGTGCGGGACACCCGCGGTTTCGCCACCAAGTTCTACACCGACGAGGGGACGTTCGACCTGGTCGGCAACAACATGCCGGTGTTCTTCATCCAGGACGCGATCAAGTTTCCGGACATCATCCACGCCGCGAAGCCGCACCCGGACCGGGAGATCCCGCAGGCGCAGAGCGCGCACGACACGTTCTGGGACTTCGTCTCGCTGCACACCGAGGCGCAGCACCACACCATCTGGAACATGTCCGACCGGGGCATCCCGCGCTCGTACCGGACGATGGAGGGCTTCGGCGTACACACCTTCCGGCTGATCAACGACGCCGGGGAGACGGCCCTGGTCAAGTTCCACTGGAAGCCGAAGCTGGGCGTGCACTCGCTGACCTGGGAGGAAGCCCAGATGATCAGCGGCATGGACCCGGACTTCCACCGCCGCGACCTCTACGACGCGATCGAGGCCGGCGCCTTTCCCGAGTGGGAGCTGGGCCTGCAGGTCTTCCCGGACACCCCGGAGGAGACCTTCGCCGGGATCGACCTGCTCGACCCCACCAAGCTCGTGCCGGAGGAACTGGCCGCCGTGCAACCGGTCGGCCGGCTCGTGCTCAACCGGGTGCCGACCAACTTCTTCGCCGAGGTCGAACAGGTCGCCTTCCATCTCGGGCACCTGCCGCCGGGCATCGACGTGACCAACGACCCGCTGCTGCAGGGGCGCCTCTTCTCCTACGTCGACACCCAGCTCACCCGCCTCGGCGGGCCGAACTTCTCGCAGATCCCGGTCAACCGGCCGCACGCGCCGGTCAACGACATGCTGCGCGACGGTTTCCACCAGGATGCCGTGCACGCCGGAGTGGCGCCGTACCGGCCGAACTCGCTCGACGGCGGCAACCCGTTCCCGGCCGGCGACGCCGAGAACGCATTCGTGGACATCCCGGTACGGGTGACGGCGGCACCCAAGATCAGGGAGAGCCCGGTCTCCTTCGCCGATCACTACAGCCAGGTCCGCCTGTTCTGGCGCAGCATGTCGCCGGTCGAGCGGGAGCACATCGTCGGCGCGTACGCCTTCGAGCTCGGCAAGTGCTACGAGGAGGCGATCAAGGAACGGCAACTGCGCTGCCTCGCGAACATCGACCCGGTGCTATGCGAGCGGGTCGCGGCCGCGCTGGGCCTGCCCGCGCCGGAGCCGACGCTCCCGATCGGCGAGGTCGCCCCCAGCCCGGCCCTGTCCCAGGTCGGCGCGGAGTGGCCGGCCGACGGCCGGATCATCGGCATCGTGGTCGGCGACGAGGACGGCCTCGATGGGGCGGCCCTGGTGCGCGAGGCGGTGTTCGCCGCCGGCATGGTGCCGCTGATCGTCGCGCCGCACGGCGGCACGGTGGGCGACCTGACCGTGCAGCGGACGTTCGCCACCGCCCGCTCCGTCGAGTTCGACGCGCTGCTGGTCGGCGCGGCGCCGGCACCCGCGCCGGACGCGGGGCCGGCCCGGGACGCCAAGGCCGGCGCGGGCTCGCCGGCCACCGTGGACCCGCGCGTGCTGCTGATGGTCGACGAGGCGTGGCGGCATGCCAAGGCGATCGGCGCCTGGGGCGCCGGCGACGCCGTGCTCCAGCGGGCCGGTGTAGCGGGCACGCCCGGAGTGGTCACCGCCGATTCCGGCCCGGGCGCGTTCGACACCGTGCGGCAGCTTCTCGCCACCCACCGGGTCTGGCAGCGGTTCCCCACTTCCGCCGCCTGACGGGCCGATCGAAACCCGGCGGACCAGCCGCGCGCGGTCGGCAGCGTGCGGCTGGTCCGCCGGGTTTCGGGGCTGTCAGCCGGCCACGGCCGGCGAAGGCTCGCCGTCGCGGCGCACCGCCAGGATGGCGATGTCGTCGGTGGGCTGGTGCAGGCCCACGCGGGACATGACGGCACCGCACACGCTCTCCGGGTCGTCCGGCTCGACGACGCCGACCAGCGCCTTGATGCCGACGTCGATGATCTCGTCGCGGCGCTCGACGAGGCCGTCGGTGTAGCACAGCAGCACGGCGCCCGGCGGAAACGCCGCCGCCGTCGTGCGCCGGCGGCCGGTCAGGCGTCCCACGCCGAGCGGAGCGTCGACCGGAACGTCGAGCAGCGTCGCGGGCCTGTTCGGCACGGCCAGGACGGGCAGCAGGTGCCCGGCCGACGAGACCGTCAGCGTGGTGCGGTCGGGCGAGATCATCGCGTAGAGGGCGGTGGTGAGGCTGCCCGCCTCGAAGTGGCCCACCTTGCGGTCGAGCAGGGTCAGCGCCTCCCCGGGATCGTCGGTGATCAAGCTGTAGGCGCGCAGCGCGCTGCGCACCCGGCCCATCACCACGGCGGAGGCGAGACCGTGGCCGGAGACGTCACCGATGACCACCCCGACCCAGCCCGACGGGAGCGCGAACACGTCGTACCAGTCGCCGCCGACCCCGAACTCGTGACCCGGCACGTAGCGGGCGGCCATCGTGAGGCCGGGCAGAGTCGGCAGCGTGGCGGGCAGCAGGCTGCGCTGCAGGGCCAGCGCGGCGTCCTGCTCGACCTTGCGGGAACGGATCTGCCCGGCCATCCCGGCGCGGTCGGCCGCCAGCTGCAGCAGGCCGACATCGTCGGTGGTGAACTGCCGCGGGGTGAGCGTGCCGACGTGCAACACCCCGGTGACGTCGCCGCCGGCGAAGACCGGCACCCCGAGCAGCGATCGGATGCCCTTCTCGATCAGGATGGGGTTGACCACGTCGTCCGGCGTCACCGTGGGCAGCAACAGCGGCTGACGGGACTTGGCTATCCGTCCGGCGAACCCCTCGCCCAGCGGTATCCGGACTCCCTGCCGCACTTCCTCCTCGAGGCCCCTGGCGGCGGTGGCGACCAGCTCGCGGGAGAGGTCGTCGAGCGTGAGAATCGCGGCCGTGTCGGCGTTCAGCAGGTCGCGGACGCGGTCGAGCAACTCGTCGAGCATGTCGGAGACCTCGAGGCGGGACAGCGTGGCGTCGGTGACGGCTTCGAGGCGGCGCAGCCGCTCGTCATCGCTCATCCGCCCGGCGTGCTCCACGATCTTCACCCTAGTGCCCAACGTGCACAGTCAGCGCCACTCGGACCCCCAGGGAGTCCTCGACCCGGCAGTACCGTCATCGTCGCCGATCGTCATATTACATACGTCAGGCTATAGTCGGTACGGGTGCGGGGCAGCGGCCCTGCCGCCCGGACGGGCGGGCCTGGAGGCGTTCCTGCTGGAATACCTGTCGCCCGAGCATCGGGACAGCCCCGCCGACGGATGCCCCTCCGCCGCCCTGCTCGACGAGATCGGCCGCTGCGCGACCGCGACCAAGGACGCCTACACCGGGGGCACCCGGTCCATCCTGGACGAGATAGCCACCCGCCTGGCTCCGGGCGATCCGCGATCGGCGTACGGGAAGGCGGTTGGGATCTTCACGATGGTGGCGGGAACGCTGCAGCTGGCCCGCGCCCTGTCCGACCCGAAGCTCTCCGACGAGGTCCTCGCGCACGGCATCGAGAACGCCCGTCGGTCTTGAACCGGCGGCCGGCGGCCTCGATGATCCGCTGCCGCATCTCCCGCTTGCGCTCCTTGCTGTACCGCACCGCATGCCCCCTCACCCACCGGGCCAGCTGACGGCCCGCATCCCGCACCCCATTCAGAGTACGACTATAATTTAATTTCCTGAAGGCCTTGCCCTCGAAGCCGATATGGGCGTCGGCGTGGCCGTCACCGAAGTCGAATCCCGCCGATGTGGTCCGGCAGGTCCTCGACGGCGTCGAGGATGGGGACGTGGAGGTCCTGGCCGACGATCTCACCCACGCCGTTCGCGCCGGCCTCCACCGGCCGATCGAGACCCAGCTCGCTCCCCCGCCGGGCCGGCCGGTCAGCGCAAGCCTGACCGCCAACGAGAACGGAGAGCACGATGAGGGCATTTGTGGTCGAGCGCTACGGGGACGCCGACACCGTACGCGCCAGCGATGTGCCGGATCCGCAGGTGGGCGACTATGACGTCCTCGTCGGGATTCACGCGGCGAGCGTCAACCCCCTCGACCTCAAGACGCGCGACGGGGCGCTCAAGGCGATCCTGCCGTACCGGGCGCCGTTCGTCCTCGGCAACGACCTCGCCGGCCGGGTCGTGGCGACCGGGGCCCTGGTCACCCAGTTCGCGGTCGGCGACGAGGTCTACACGCGCCCGGCCCAGAACCGGATCGGCGCGTTCGCGGAACTCATCGCGGTCCACCAGGACGACCTGGCGCCCAAACCGGCCACCCTCACCATGGCGGAGGCCGCCTCCATCCCCCTGGTCGGCCTGACCGCCTGGCAGGCGCTGGTCGAGCACGCCAGCGTGCAGCCCGGCCAGAAAGTCCTCATCCACGCCGGCGCCGGCGGCGTCGGCACCATCGCCATCCAGCTGGCGAAGCATCTGGGCGCCACCGTGGCCGCGACCGCGAGCGCGCCGAAGATCGACCTGGTGCGGAGCCTGGGCGCGGATGTCGTCATCGACTACCGGAACCAGGCGTTCGAGACGATCCTGCACGACTACGACGTCGTCCTCGACACCGTCGGTGGTACGACCCTCGACAAGTCGCTGCGGGTGCTGAAGCCGGGCGGAAAGGTCATCAGCGTCTCCGGGCCGCCCGATCCGACCTTCGCCAGGGAGATCGGCGCCAATCCCGTCATCCGGCTGGCCATGGCCGCGCTGAGCTTCCGCATCCGGCGGCGTGCGCGCCGCCGGAACGTGACCTACTCGTTCCTGTTCATGAAGGCCAGCGGCGACCAGCTGCGCGAAGTCACCGCCCTCATCGACGCCGGAGTCATCCGGCCGGTCGTGGACCGGGTCTTCGACTTCGCGTCGACCCGCGAAGCCCTGGCGCACGTCGAGCAGGGGCATGCCAAGGCCGGCAAGGTCGTCATCCGGATGAAGTGACCGGCTGAGCGCGCCCGCGGGCCTGGTGCGGTCCGAGCCTCAGCCGTCGGAGGCGTCGTCCGCCTGAACGAGCCGGGCGAGGTTGGCCAATGCCATGCTGGTGCCGGCCTCGTTGTCGGCAGCGGGGATCACGTCGGGAATGCCCTCGTGCAGGATCGTGACGTCGGTGCCGGCCCCGGCGGCGGCGAGCGTGGTGGTCATCGTCATCACGCCGCGCAGCGCCGGATCCGCGGTCTCGAACTCCAGCACCTCGACCACCTGCTCGTCCGGCACGAGCCTGAGGAACCTGCCGTGATAGGTGTCGGTGGATGCCGCTGACTTGCCGGTGCCGTCGGGAGCGTCGTAGACGAGGGAGACCCGGAACGAACCGCCCTCGCGAGCGTCGAACTCATGCACGCGGCTACTCATGCCGGTGGGCACCCGCCACTTCGCGATCGCATCCGCGTCGAGCAGGGCCCGGTAGATGGTGCTTCGCGGGGCATTGATGTGTCGAGAGATCTGCGTCGAATACACCCCGTCAGCGTATGACGCCGGGTGCCCGGGTGCCCGGGTCACTCGTCGATGAACGGCTCGTCGCTCCAGCGGAACCACGCCTCACTCCCGTCGATGTGCAGGAGAAACTCGGCGGCCGGGCCGGACGGGGCCACCAGCGTCAGGGTGGTGGCGATGCGCTCGTACGCCGTCTCCCAGGCCTGGACGGCCGCCGCGCTGTCGTCATCCTCGGTCGCCCGCGATCGCGCCAGTTCCTCGGCGAACAACGGTGCGACCGCGGCGAACCCCGACCGCGGCGCGAAACGACCGCTCAGCCAAGGAAAGTCCGCGTCGGTGATCGTGATGTCGCCCAGCACCTCGTCGCCCCGCCGCAGTTGCCACACCTCGCCGGCCCGGTGAACGCCCCCGGTCAACCCAGCCCCCGGATCGCCTGGCCCAGCGCGACCAGGCGGTGCGCGACGACCTCGTACAGGACGTAGTAGCCCTCGCGGCGGGTGCGAACCAGCCCGGCGTCGAGCAGCTGCCTGAGGTGCCGGGAGACGGCGGCGCCCGAGAGCCCGAGCAGGCCGGAGAGCTCCTGGGTGCTGCGTGGTTGCGCGCCGAACAGCCGGACGATCTCCAGCCGGGGTTGAGCACCCAGCGCCCGCAGGCCGCCCAGCAGCTCGGTGGGCTCCTGCCGGCGGGCGTGCGAGCTGGGCCGGCAGCCGCGCACCCAGGGCAGTTGCAGGGCGTGATGCCCCGGCGTGACCAGCACGTGCCAGGAGTGCACAGCCTCAGCGAGAGGAGACAACTCGAAGCTGACATGCTCGGCCGCGACGAGCGGCATGCGCAGCGTGATCACCTACCGATTATCTCTTTCGCGAATACGTTGTGCCCGACGCGCTGCTCTGCGCGCTGTACCTCGAGGCCGGCATCCGGGCCAGCGAAATCGGCACGCTCGCGTTCGGCCGCGTCGACCCCGACGGCGGGCCGGACACTCCAGCGCCGCGGGAACAGCCCGCCTCGAACCCGACGGGTGACCGCTGTCGGCTACCCGTTCGGCGCGCTCCGCTCGGCGCCGTTGAAGTTGACGCGCAGGGAGTAGACCGAACTCGACGCGGTGATGAAGAGCTCGTTGCGACGCGGTCCGCCGAAGGTCAGGTTCGAGCAGATCTCGGGCACCCGGAGCTTGCCGATGCGGGTGCCGTCGGGTGCGAAGCAGTGCAGGCCGTCGTGGGCGGCCGCCCAGACCCGTCCGGCCGTGTCCACCCTGATCCCGTCGAACCCACCGCTGTCGCAGGTGCCGAACACCTCGCCGCCGCTGAGCGCACCGTCGTCGGCCACGTCGAACACCCTGATATGGCTGGGATTCTGCCGCGTGTCCGCGATGTAGAGCCGGCTCTCGTCAGCGGAGAACGCGAGCCCGTTGGGCCGTTCGAAATCGTCGGCGACGATCCGGACCTCCCCGTCCGCCGGGTCGACCCGGTAGACGTGGCAGGCGCCGATCTCGCTTTCGGCGCGGTAACCCTCGTAGTCGCTGTCGATGCCGTAACTCGGGTCGGTGAACCAGATCGACCCGTCGGACCGTTCGATGACGTCGTTGGGGCTGTTGAGCCGGCGACCGCGATAGCGTTCGGCGAGCACGGTCACCGTGCCGTCCGGCTCGGTGCGGGTGATCCGGCGGTTGCCCTGCTCGCAGCTGATCAGCCGGCCCGCCCGGTCCCGGGTGTGCCCGTTGGCATAGCCGGAAGGCTGCCGGAACACGCCGACCTGGCCGGTCGTCTCGTCCCAGCGCAGGGTGCGATCGTTCGGGATGTCGCTGAACACGAGGTACCGTCCGGCCGGGAAGTAGGCTGGGCCCTCGGTCCAGCGGCACCCGGTGTGCAGTCGCCGCATCCACTCGTCGCCGGCGCAGCCGGCGAACCGCTCGTCCAGCACCACGAACTCGGTCTTGACCTGATTCACGTCTCTCACTCCCGAATGCGTTGACCGAGCTGCGACCCGTTGACGATTTTGCCATCAGGCTCAGGCCGGGATTCTCGGCGGGGCGATGCGGTTCAGGTAGGCGTCGATGGCGGCCGGGTCGGTGGCGGGCGCCGCGCAGCCGATGTAGTTGTCCGGGCGTACCAGAAGCAGGGTTGGGTTTGTGATGTCGTAGGCGCGATGGGCGTGACCCTCCGCGTCGACGATCGTGCCCGGCGCCGGGGATGTGCCCGGCGCGGCGATGTGCGCCACTCGAAGGCCCGGGAAGGTGATCTCCGGGGCGTCGAAGGCCAGCAGGGTCGGGTGCGGGCCGCGCAGCACGTCGAAGATCCGGACCGGGCCGCACGGCGCGTCGGGCGCGCGGTCGCCGGCCCGGACCAGGCCCGGGCGGGGACGGCGGTCCTCGGCGAGCGGGCCGTCACGGTAGCCCAGGGAGAGCTGACGCAGGATCGGGTCGTCGCGGCGCATCGCGTCCTCGGCACCGTCGACGTGGCGGTTGTGCAGCTTCGTGCTGATACCGAGCACGCCGGCCGCGACGGGGAGGCGCTCGGCCTCGTAGGTGTCGAGCAGCGCGTCGTCGCCGGTCGCGAGCTTCCAGCCCAGGTTGTAGGCGTCCTGGATGCCCGTGTTGAGACCCTGGCCGCCGGCCGGGGAGTGCACGTGCGCGGCATCGCCGGCCAGGAAGACGGCGCCGACCCGGTAGCGGTCGACCATCCGGATGTTGGCCCGGAATCGCGAGCTCCAGCCGAGCCGCGTGAGCGTGATTCCGGCGGGCAGCAACGCCTGCAGGGATTCCAGTGTCGGCGCCGGGTCGTCGTCGGTGAGCTGGGCGGTGAGCTGGAAGTCCTCGGTGCCGGGCAGCGGGCACAGGCCGAGGCGGAAGGACCCGGCCCCGGCGCCGGGCCAGACATGCCAGGACGCACGATCAAGACCCGTCAGGCGTACGTCGGCGATCAGCGCCCGCTGCGTCTCGTGGGTCTCGCCGGCGAAGCCGATCCCCAGCGCTCGCCGGATCGTGCTGCGGCCACCGTCCGCGCCGACCACGTAGCGGGCGTTGACGGTCTCGCCGGTGCTGAGCGTGAGGTGCACACCGGTGTCGTCCTGGGTCACTCCGGTCACGCCGACGCCCAGCTCGACACGGCCGCCGAGCTCGGCCAGCCGGGCGGCGAGCAGCTCGCCGGTCCGCCACTGCGGGACCATCCAGACGTTCGGGTACGGCACGTCGGGCGTCGGCTCGCGCAGATCGTCCAGCCGCCACTCGAGCTCCTGGCCGTCCGGGCGGTGGACCTTCATCGGTGGATAGAGAGCGCCGTTGGCCAGGAAGCCGTCGAGCACGCCGAGGTCATCGAGGACCTCCAGGGTGCGCGGCTGCAGACCCTTGCCCCGGGAGCCGTCGAACGGATCCGGCGACTGCTCCAGCAGGCGGTGCGGCACGCCGCGCCGGGCAAGCTCGATGGCGAGGGTCAGGCCGGTGGGGCCGGCGCCGACGATGGCGACTTCGGTGGACTCGGATTCAGTGAACATGGATTCACCGTAGGTCGGCTGATAGCCTCGCGTCAAGCACGACGGCGAAACGGGAGGTCATGATGGCGGTGGGCACCGGGGTGCGCAGGCAGCAGGCGGCGCAGACCGAGGTCGAGCTCAAAGCCGCAGCGGTCCGCGCGTTCGCCCGCCTGGGCTACCTGAACACCAAGATCACCGACATCACGACCGAGGCGGGCCGGGCGACGGGCTTGTTCTACAAGCACTTCGCCAGCAAGGAGGCGCTGCTGGAGGTGCTGCTCGCCGACCTGCTGGCCGAGGGCGACGCGGCCGCGGTCGACACCGGGCACAGCGACGACTTCAGCGATCGCGAGGCGGTCCGCTGGCACGTCGCGGCCTTCTGGAACTTCCACCGCGCCCACCGCCCGATCATGGCGGCCCTGCAGCAGGCAGCCATCGTGGACGAACGCTTCGCGGAACGCAGCCGAGCGATGATCGAACCCGACCTGCACCACATCGCGGAGCACCTGATCCACGCCCGCGACGCGGGCTTGCCGCTGCCGGGCGATCCGCTGGTGGTGGCAACGGCGTTCACCCAGCTGTTGTCGACGTTCGCGGCGACCTGGCAGTCGGGCGCGGGCCCCGACCTGGGCCGCCCGCTCGACGACGACGAGGCGATCGAAACCCTCACCTCATTCGCGTACGCGGCCATCGGCGGTCAACAGCCGGCGCGGCCATTCCCGCCCGCCACGCAGGAGGCACCGGGAATGGACCAGCTATGACGACGCACCGGCACGGCGGTTGAAGAGGGCTGTCGCGGTCGCGTACGAGAGCACCAGCAGGCCGGTGAACCAGGCGATCGCCAGCCAGGCGCTGTCGCCGACAGCACCGCCCAGCAGCAGCCCGCGCAGGGTCTCGATGACCGGGGTGATCGGCTGGTGCTCGGCGAAGAGTCGCAGCGCCCCGGGCATCGTGTCCACCGGCACGAAGGCGCTGCTGAGGTACGGCAGGAACAGGATGAAGAAGCCGAACGAGCTCGCCCCCTCGACGCTGCCGGCCACCAGCCCGAAGCACACCGACAGCCAGGACATCGCGATGATGAACAGTGTCAGCACCCCGAAGGCGGCCAGCCACTCCAGCGGGCCGGCCGACGGGCGGAAGCCGCTCGCGAGGGCGACGCAGACCACCAGCAGCGTGGAAAAGAGATTGCGCGCCAGGCTGGCCACCACGTGCCCGGTGAGCACCGCCGAGCTGAGGATCGGCAGCGACCGGAAGCGGTCGATGACGCCGGTCACCATGTCGCTGGCGACGCTGACCGCGGTGCCCGCCGCGCCGTAGCCCGCGCACAGCAGGACGATCCCGGGCACCACATAGTTGACGTACGCGGTGCCGGTGGCGATCGCACCACCGAAGACGTGGACGAAGAGCAGCAGCAGGAACACCGGCAGCAGCACGCCGAGCAGCAGCGAGTCCAGGGCCCGGGTGGCGTGCCGGAGGCTGCGCCCGATCATGGTCAGCGAGTCGTCGATCGCGTACCGCACGTCAGGCCCCTTTCCGGGCGGACGAGGACAGGGCCTTCGCCGACGGCGAGGTCAGGGCCAGGAAGACGTCGTCGAGGGTGGGCCGGTGCAGGGAGATCCGGCGGACCTGGATGCCCTCGCGGGCCACCCGGTCGAGCAGTTCACGCACCTGGTCGGCGCTGCCGTCGGTGGCGACGCTGACGCTGTACCGTGCCCGGTCGTCGGATTCGACGCCGGCGCCGAGGAGGCGCACCGCCCGGGTGAACTGCTCGTCATCGGCGAGCAGCAGCTCGACCCGCTCACCGGCCAGCCGCCACTTCAGCTCCTCCGGCGTGCCCTCGGCGATCACCGCGCCGTGGTCGATGAGCGCGATCCGGTCGGCGAGCTGGTCGGCCTCCTCCAGGTACTGCGTGGTGAGCACGACCGTCACCCCGTCCGCGACGAGCCGGCGCACCATCTCCCAGGTGGTCTGCCGGCTGCGCGGGTCGAGACCGGTCGTCGGCTCGTCGAGAAAGATCACCGACGGGGTGGCGACGAGGCCCATGGCCAGGTCGAGCCTGCGGCGCATGCCACCGGAGTACGTCCTGACCCGGCGCTTCTCCGCCCCCACCAGGTCGAACTGCGCCAGCAACCCGGCCGCGCGCCGGCGGGACCGGGCCCGGTCGAGCCGGACGAGGCGGCCCATCATGAGCAGGTTCTCCTCGCCGGTGAGCAGCTCGTCCACCGCCGCGTACTGCCCGGTGAGGCTGATCGCGGCCCGGACCTTCGCCGGCTCGCGCACCACGTCGTGGCCGGCGACGCTCGCTCGCCCCGCGTCGGGGGCCAGCAGCGTCGACAGGATCCGCACCATCGTTGTCTTGCCCGCGCCGTTCGGGCCGAGCAGCGCGAACACGGTGCCCTTCGCGATCCGCAGGTCGACCCCGCGCAGCACCTCCACCTCGCCGAACGACTTCACGATGCCCTCAGCCAGAACTTCCACGGCATCTCCCAAACTGTGTATGAGATACACTTACTTGTGTATGTTGTACACAGATCTAGGATGGGGGTCAAGTACCCGAATGAAAGGCCCGCATGGACGAGTCCGACCTCCCCGCCGACCTGCGACTGCTCTGGGAGCAGCGCGACCGCCCACGCCGGGGCCCCAAGTCGGCCGTGAGCCTGGAGAGCGTCGTGCTGGCCGCGATCGAGCTCGCCGACGCCGAAGGGCTGGACCAGCTCTCGATGAGCCGCGTCTCCGAGCGGCTCGGCCTCACCACGATGGCCGTCTACCGCTATGTGAAGAGCAAGGACGACCTGCTCACCCACATGGGCGACGCGGCCAACCACGTGCCGCCCGAGCCCACCCCGCGAGACTGGCGCGGCGGCCTGGAGCAGTGGGCCCGCGGCATCCAGGCCAACTATCGGGCCCATCCGTGGCTGACGCGACTCCCGGTCACCGGCCCACCCATCGGCCCCCGCCAGCTCTCCTGGATGGAGGCGGGCCTGGCCAACCTGGCCGCCACGGGGCTCCGCGAGGACGAGAAGCTGGCGGTGATCCAGACCATTCACGGGTACGTGCGGGGCGAGGCCCAGTTCTCAGCGGAGCTCCTGCGGGCTGCCCGGAACCAGCCGCCGCCCACCGTCACCTACGGGCAGGTGCTTCGCCTCGTCACCGCCGAGGACAGCCACCCCGCCATCCACCGGCTCCTCGCGTCCGGGATTCTCGACGAGCCGACCGACTACACCGACGCCGACTTCGCATTCGGCCTGCTACGGATCCTCGACGGCATCGACCGGCTGGTGGCCGGCTCAGGGCGCTGAGGGCTCCCGGCCGACAGCCCTCAGAGGCGGACGACCTCGCCGGTCAGGCGGGCCTCTTCGGCCGCCCAGACCACCCGGTGGGTCGCCAGGCTCTGCGCCGCGTCCGACGACACCAGCGTGGGGTCGCCGGCCTCGACCGCGGACAGGAACGCCTCCACCAGTCCCCCGTCACCGCCGCCGTGACCGTCGGATGCGGAGGGGCCGCCGGCCGCCGCGGCGTCCAGGGTCGCCTCCTCGCCGGTGCGGAAGTCGACGTGGCGCAGCTTCCGGCCGTCGCCGTCGAGGTAGCCGTGGGTGCCCATCAGGCGGGTGCGCCGGTGCTCCATCGGGGTGAAGGCGCTCATCGTGAAGGAGCATGTCGCGCCGCCCGGGAATTCCATGATGACCACCTGGTGGTCCACGACGTCGTTGTCCGCGGCGTAGACGCAGCGGCCGTACGGGCCGGTGCGCAGCGCCCGCAGCACCGCCTGCTCGGTGGGCTCCCCGGTGACCGCACCGAGCGGCCAGAAGCGCCGCCGCGGGTCGGCGAGCGCGCCGAGGTAGAGGCGCTTCGCCGAGTACGGGCACGTCGCTTCGAGCGGGCAGTCCAGGCAGCGGTCCGTCGCGCCGTCCGGGCGTTGCGAGGCCCGGAAGTGGGTGCGGCTGCCGAATGAGCTGACCCGCTCGGGCGGCCGGCCGAAGAGGTGGACCAGCCAGTCGACGTCGTGGCACGACTTGGTCAGCAGCATCGGCCCGGATTCGCTCCGCCGGCTCCAGTTGCCGCGGACGAACGAGTGCGCGTGGTGCCACCAGCCGACCGGTTCGAGGTGGTCGACGCTGACCAGCCGGCCGATCCGGCCCTCGTCCAACAGCCCCTTGACCAGCCTGGTGTACGGCGTATACCGGAGCACGTGGCAGACCGCGAGGATGACGCCGTTGCGCTCCGCCGCGGCGGCGATCGCGGCCGCCTCCGGCTCGGTGGGCGCCATCGGCTTCTCCAGCAGCAGGTGATAGCCGAGGTCGGCCAGCGCCACGGCGGGCGCCCGGTGCATGCGGTCCTGGGTCGCGACGACCGCGGCGTCGGCCAGCCGGCCCTCGGCGGCCAGTTCGGCCCAGCCCGGGTAGACCCGGCCGGCGGGGATCCCGAACTCGGCCGCGGCGCTCTCGCGGCGATGCGCGTCGGGCTCGGCGACGGCCACCACCCGCCCCCGCCCGGTGGCGACCGCGTGCCGGGCGTACGTCTGGCCGCGCAGCCCGGCACCGACCAGGGCGAGGGTGACCATCTAGCGCGCCGCCGTGGTCGTGGCGGCGAGCAGGCGCAGCGCGCCGGCGACCGTCGCGGCCATCGCCGTGCGGGCCGAGGCCAGGTATGCGCGCGGGTCGACCAGGGTGGCGTCGCCGTCCAGGGTCTCGCGGACCGCGCCGGTGAAGGCGCTGTTCAGCGCCGTGCCGATGTTCACCTTCACCATTCCACCGCGGACCGCCGCGATCAGTTCGTCATCCGGTACGCCGGAGGAGCCGTGCAGCACCAACGGCACCGGCACCGCCGCGCGCAGCCGGGCGATGAGCTCATGGTCGAGGCGCGCCGTGCGGCTGTGCATCGCGTGCGAGGAGCCGACCGCGACGGCGAGTGCGTCGACGCCGGTGGCCGCCACGTAGGCGGCGGCCTCGACGGGATCGGTACGGGCACCGGGTGCGTGCGCGCCGTCCTTGCCGCCGACCTCACCCAGCTCGCTCTCGACCCAGAGCCCCCGGGCGTGGCCGCGCCGCACGGCAGCCGCCGTGGCCCCGACGTTCGCGGCGTAGCTGAGCTTCGACGCGTCGTACATGACGGAGCCGAAGCCGTGGGCCGCGGCCTGATCGAAGAGGTCGTCGCTCTCCACATGATCCAGGTGCAGGCCGACCGGCACGTCGGCGGCCTCGGCGATCGCGCGGGCGGCGGCCGCGATCGGGCCGAGCCGGCCGTGGTGGAAGCGGACGGCGTTCTCGCTGATCTGCAGGATCACGGGCAGGCCGGCCCGCTCGGCGCCGGTCACGATCGCCTCGGCGTGCTCGACGGTGATGACGTTGAACGCGCCCGCGCCGCCGCCGGCGGACCGGGCCCGCGCGACGATCTCGCCGGTGGGTGTGAACAAGGTGAGTCCTCTCAGGCCGCGCTGACCCGGACGGCGGGCAGCAGGCGGCGGTAGGTGTCCCGGTCGACGGCGCCGGCGCTCGGCGCGGCGACCGCCGCGGCGGACAGGGCCACCGCGTCGGCGAGCAGGCCGGGCCAGGGGGTCTTGTCGCGCAGGCCGCGGGCCAGCGCGGCGACGCAGGCGTCACCCGCGCCGGTGGGATTTCCGGCGATCCGCTCCGGGGGTACGCCGCGCCAGGCGCCGTCCGGGGTCAGGGCGAGGACGCCGCGCGGGCCCCGCGAGACGACCACGGCCCGCGCGCCGAGAGCCAGCGCCACCCCCGCATCGGCGAGATCCCCATCGCCCGCCACGTCCTCCAGCAGGGCGCCCAGCTCGGCGGCGTTGGGCTTGGCCAGGTCGGGGCCGGCGGCGAGCCCGTGCCGCAGGGCCTCGCCGCTGCTGTCCAGCACCGTGCGCACCCCCGCCGCCGCAGCGAGACGGATCAGCACGGCGTACCCGTCGACCGGGACGCCGGGCGGGAGCGAACCGCTGAGCGCCACCACCGACGCCGGGCCCAGCAGCTCGCGGAAGCGGGCGACGAAGGCCGCCCACTCCCCCGCCGTGACCCGCGGGCCGGGCTCCCAGAAGCCTGTCGCGTCGTCGTGGTCGGCGACCACGACGGTCCGCCGGGTCTCGCCCGCGATCGGCACGAACGCGGCCGGCAGGCCCTCGCCGGCCAGCAGGTCGGTCACCCGGCCGCCGGTCGCGCCGCCCAGCAGACCGGTCGCCAGGACCGGTTCGCCGAGCGCGCGCAGCGCCGCCGCCACGTTGATCCCCTTGCCGCCGGGCCGCTCGGCGACCGCCGCGACCCGGTGGGTGCCGTGCGGCACCAGCGCGTCGACCCGGTACGTGAGGTCGAGCGCCGGGTTCAGCGTGACCGTGACGATCATCGGTCAGCAGGCGTTGTAGACGTACGTGCCGCTGCCCGGGGCGGTGACGTCGACGTCGCGGCGTACCACCGAGACGGTCGCGCCGACCGCCCTGCACGCCTTCCGGTAGGCGCTGTCGGTGTATTCGATGACGATCAGGTTGGCGCCGTAGACGTCGGTGAAGTCGCCGCACTCGTCGTAGCGCCCGCATTCCTCGGCGATCGCGAAGTCGAGCCCGGCCGCCTTGCCCTGGCCCTCGAGCGAGGTGGTGTTCTTCTGGGCGATGGCCAGGCCGGCGCCGTGCGCGTGCGGGGCCAGCAGCCCCAGGTAGGCCACCGCCTGGGCGCGGGTGAGCAGGTCGTCGAAGCGGTCGTAGGTGTCGATGTTGTCCGGCTCGACCGCCTGGTAGCCCTTCGCGGCGCAGCCGTCGATCCAGCCGTTGACGATCGCGGCCAGCGCGGTGCGCTTGGCGGGGGTGCGGATGTCGAGGACGAGCTCGTCCCAGGCGCCGTCGACGACGTACTCGCCGGCGGCGTCGCGCAGCAGCAGGTCGTCGTGGTTCTGCTGCCACCAGGCGAGTTCCTGCGGTTGCACCTGGAACGCGTTGACGTAGCAGATGTTGTAGAGGCCCGCGGCCGGCGCGGCCTCGCGGTCCCGGCTGACCACTCGCACCCCGGACGGCGGGGTGTAGGCCTGGCCGATCTGGTAGTCGAACGGGGCGTTGACCGGCGGCAGCGAGTAGGCCGCGGTCCTGGTGATGGTGGCCGCGTCCGCGTGCAGGGTGAAACCCATGACGACGGCGAAGGCGGCGGTGACGGCGACGCAGGCGTGCCGGAGGGTACGGGTGACCACCACTGAGACTCCTGGGGATGCTCAGGGATCTGCCCCGCCTCGGGTGCGTCGAGAGCGCACCGTGGCGATGGAGTTGCCGGGCTGGCTACCGGCTGGGCTCGATCGTTGTGAGCGATTCAACTGATCGAACGCTCAGGTGTCAACAGTCGTTTGTGCGCGTATGGTGCTCCGGGGCCACTTCTGTCGGGTAGTTAGGGGCAAGTGTGCAATTTCCGTTGCACATTTGGACACCGTTTCGAGTTCAGCCGGAGGACATCATGGACGTGCTCGTTGTTGGCGACGCCAACCCGGATCTGGTGTTGCGTGGGGACGTGCGCCCCCGTTTCGGCCAGGCCGAGCAGTTGCTGACCGGGGCCGACCTGGTCCTCGGCGGTTCCGCCGCGATCACCGCCGCCGGCTGCGCCCGGCTGGGGCTCGCGACGTCGCTGCTGACGGCCATCGGCGACGACGTGTTCGGCGACATCACCCGCGAGCGGCTCAGCGAGCGCGGCGTCGCGCTGATCCTGCCCCGCACGGCGACCGGCCTGCCGACCGGCCTGAGCGTGATCCTGACGCCCGGCGAGGACGACCGGGCGATCCTCACGCTGCCGGGCACCATCCCCACGCTGCTGCCGGAGGACATCACCGACGAGCACCTGGCCGCCACCCGGCACCTGCACGTCGCGTCGCTCTACCTGCAGCCGCGACTGGCGGCCGGGCTGGCCGCGGTGTTCGAGCGGGCCCGCGCCAAGGGCGTGACCACCTCGCTGGACACCAACTGGGACCCCACCGAGAAGTGGGAGTCGATCGCGGACATCCTCTCGCACACCGACGTGTTCCTGCCGAACGCCAACGAACTGCGCGCGGTCACCGGCGAGCAGGACGTCGACGCCGCCGCGGCCAAGCTCGTCGCCGGCGGCACGACCGTGGTGATGAAGAACGGCGCGGCGGGCGCCCGCGCGTGGTGGCCGGGCGACGAGAGCTCGGCGCCGGGCCTGGCGGTCGACGTCGTCGACACCACCGGCGCGGGCGACAGCTTCAACGCCGGTTTCCTGGCCGCCCGGCTGGGCGGGCTCTCGTTCGGCGAGGCGATCCGCTGGGCCGCCGTGGCCGGCTCGCTGAGCACCCGGGCGGCCGGCGGCACGGCCGCCCAGGCCACCCGCGCGGAGCTCAGCCCGGTCCCGGCCTGATCCACGCCGAAGGCTGGGCCGCTGTCGGCGGCGGCCTAGCCTTTGAGCCCGCTGAAGGTCATCGTGGCGATGAATCGCTTCTGGGCCACCAGGAACGCGATGATCAGCGGCATGGTGGCGATCACGTTGCCCGCCATCAGCTGCGACCATTCCGTGCGCCGGGTGCCCTGGAAACTGGCCAGCCCGACCTGCAGCGTGAACTTGCTGTCGTCGCTGATCGCGACCAGCGGCCAGAGCAGGTCGTTCCAGCTCGACAGCAGGGTGAAGATCGCCAGGGTGGCCAGCGCCGGCCGGGCCAGCGGCAGCACCACGCTGACGAACGTGCGCAGCGTGCCGCACCCGTCGAGGCGGGCCGCCTCCTCCAGCTCGACCGGCAGCGACAGGAAGAACTGCCGCATCAGGAAGATGCCGAACGCCGACGCCAGCCACGGCACGAACGCGGCGGCCAGGGTGTCGACGATGCCGGCCCGGGCGAACATCAGGTAGGTCGGGATCATCAGCAGCTGCATCGGGATCATCACCGTGGCGACGACCGCCAGGAAGGCGAGGCCGCGGCCGGCGAACTTGAGCCGGGCGAAGCCGTAGCCGGCCAGCGAGCACAGGATCAGGTGCGAGACGACCGCGATCGCCGACACCAGGACGGTGTTGGCGAACCAGCGGATGATGTGCGACTCGCTCAGCAGCGCCCGGTAGCCGTCGAGATGCGGGCTGGTCGGGATGAGCTTCGGCGGGAACTGGTTGATCTCCTGCGCGCTCATGAACGACGTCAGGACCATCTGCACCAGCGGCAGGACGAAGACCAGGGCCAGCGGCATGAGCAGCAGGTGCCAGGGGCTGAACGGCAGGCGGCGCATCAGAAGGCCCCCGATCCCGAGCGCCGGTTGTACCAGATGACGCCGACGGTCAGCAGCATCGTCACCGCGAAGAGCAGGTAGGCGACGGCTGCGCCGTACCCCAGTCTCTGGGTCTGGAATGCCAGCTCGTAGATGTAGTAGACGACGGTCTGGGTACTGTTCATCGGCCCGCCGCGGGTGGTGGTGTAGATCAGGTCGAACAACTGCATCGCCGTGATGGTCTGCCAGATCGCGGTGAAGACGGTGACCGGGCGCAGCTCCGGCAGCGTGATGTGCCGGAACACCCGCCACTTGCCCGCGCCGTCCACGGTGGCCGCCTCGACCAGCTCGCGCGGGATGTCCTGCAGGGCGGCGAGGTAGATGACCGCGCAGAAGCCGACCTCGCCCCAGAGCGCGATCAGGCAGATGACGATCAGCGCCTGGCCCGGGCTCTCCAGGAACTGCTGCGCGGGCAGGCCGAGCCGGCGCAGCGCCTCGTTGGCCGCGCCGAACTGCGGGTTGAAGACGAAGCTGGCCAGGATGCCGGTCGCGGCGGCCGACGCCACGTAGGGCACGAAGATGCAGGTGCGGTAGAAGCCGATGAGCCGGATCTTCTGGTTCAGCGCCACCGCGATCAGGATGCCGAGCAGGATCGAGCCGGGCACGAACAGGACGGTGAGCACCAGCGTGTGCTGTGCCGCCGCGATCGCGTCCGGGTCGGTCGCGATCCGCTGGTAGTTGCGCCAGCCGACGTCGGTGGCCGGCGCGATCCCGTTCCATTTGGTGCGGGAGATGAAGAACGCCCAGACCGCCGGGAAGATCGACAGCCCGACCACCAGCAGGGTCGCCGGCCCGGCGAACGCCCACCCGGTGAGCGAGCGCCGGGCGGCCCGGCCACGCTTTCCGCGTGGCCGGGGCGCGACGACCTGAGGGGTACGGGGCGTCGCCGCGAACGTCAGCGCCATCACTCCTCCAGGGCGTCGGCCGACTTGCGGGCGGCCTCGTCGAGGGCCTCCTTCGGGGTGGCCGCGCCCTGCAGCACCTTGGCGATCCCGTCGCCGACGTTGCGGGACATCACCTCGTAGCCGGCCACCGTGGGCCGCGCCTGCTTGGCGTTGGCCAGGTTGTCGAAGAACTTCTGCCCGCCCGGGTATTCCTTGACGTACGCGGCGAACTCGGGCGTGCTCCGCTCGGCGGAGCGCAGCGGCAGGTTGCCGACCTTGAGGTTCCACCTGGCGTCGATCTGCGCGCTGGTCAGCCACTTGATGAAGGCGCGGGCGGCGCCGGCCCGGTTGGCGTCGTCGTGGTCGAAGAGCACCCACAGGTCGGGGCCGGAGACGGTCTGGTGGTCGCCGTTGACACCGGGCAGCGCGGCCACGCCGTAGTCGAGCTTGGCGTCCTTGATGTCCAGCAGCGACCACGGGCCGGAGAGCATCATCGCGACGTGCCCGCTGTTGAACAGCGGGCCGTACTTCTCATCGGTCTGGTCGAGGTACATCGACTTGTCGTCGACGGCCATCGCCCGCAGCGTCTCCAGGGCCCTGACGCCGGCGTCGGAGTTGAAGGCCGGCTTGGTGCCGTCGAGGATCTTGCCGCCGTGCTGCCAGAGCAGCGGCCACAGGTGCCAGGTGGTGTCCTCGCTGCCGGAGACCGAGTACGCGGTCCCGTAGGTGCTGGTCGCCGGGTTCGTCAGCTTCCTGGCGGCGGCCCGGAACTGCTCCCAGGTCCAGTCGTCGGTGGGATAGGCCTCGCCGGCGGCGTCGAAGAGCTTCTTGTTGTAGATCAGGGCCAGGTTGTCGACCAGCGCCGGGATGCCGATCACCTTGCCGCCCGAGGTGGCCACCGTCCGGGCGGCCTCGGGGATCTCGGTCCAGGCGAACGACGGATCGGCCACGAAGGCGGTGAGGTCCTGGGTCTTGCCGCTGGCGGCGAGGTCGCCGGCCCAGTTGCCGAACGCGTACGAGATGTCCGGGTAGCTGCCGCCCGCGAAGCCGGCGGAGAGCTTCGTCAGCAGCTCGTCGGTGGTCGGCGCGCCCGCCGAGGTCTTGATGGTGACGTTGGGATGAGCGGCGTGGTACTCCGCGGCCAGGCCCTCGGCGACCTGCTCGGCCTCCGAGGTCTGACCGGTCCACCAGGTGAGGGTGACGGCCGCCGCCGGGTCGTAGCCCGCGGCCGCGTCCTTGCCGTCGTCACCGTCGTCGGTCCCGCCGCCCGTGCAGGCCGCGGTCAGAAACAGTATCGCGCTAGCGGCGGCCAGCAGCCGGGTCCGCCGGCCGCGCCGAATGGAGGTCATCCCTGTACCTACTTTCGTCAAACCGCGTCGGTGAGGACCACGGATCTGGTGAGCAGCCGGGGGCGGTCGGGGTCCAGGCCGCGGTGCGCGGCCAGGGCCAGGGCGAAACGCTGGGCGAGGACCAGCTGGGCGAGCGGGTCACGGTCGTCGCGATAGGTCGTGGCTCCCGCCGTACGGCCGACCTCGTCGAGCCCGGGCGGCACGTCGCCGAACGAGAAGATGAGGCTCCGCGCGCCGGCGACCGCGACCGGGCCGTGCCGGAAGTCCATCGCCGGGTACGACTCGGAGTGGGCCTGCGCGGCCTCGCGGACCTTCAGGGCCGCCTCGTGGGCGAGCCCGACGGTCCAGCCCGTGCCGAGGAAGACCAGGTGGTCGATGCCGGCCGGGTCGGCCGGCAGCGGCGCGGCGAGCGCGGCCGCGCCGTCCGCGGCCAGGTGGCTCAGGTCCGCGCCGAACGCGGCGCGGGCCAGCGCCAGCACCGTGGTCGGGAAGCGGGTCTGCACCACGCTGCGCTCGTCGGCGAAGTCGAGCAGCAGCCGGGTCTCGGCGAGCGTGTCGACCGGCTCGCCGGCGACGGCGGTGACCGCCACCCGGTGGGTGCCGGCCGGCACCTGGCGCAGCGCGTCGAGCACCTCGGTGGAGGTGCCCGAGCGGGTGATCGCCACGACGCGGTCGTAGCGGCGGCGCGGCACGTACTCCGAGGCACAGACCGCGTCGGTCTCGCCGAGGCCGGCGCTCTCGCGCAGCTCGGCGATGCTCTGGGCGACGAACCACGACGTGCCGCAGCCGAGGACGAGCACCCGCTCCCCCGGCACGGCGAGCTCGCGGCGGGCCTGGGCGGTCAGCGCGAGGCCCCGCTCCCAGACGGCGGGCTGGCTGGCGATTTCCTCCGACGTGTCGTTCATGATCGAGGATTATGCTCGTTTGTTTTCGTTTCTCAAGGTTTCCCGGCTAAACGAGCACTCCACACTGCACGTATCGGCTCGGCTATCGCAGCGACTCGGGGATCAGGTCGCCGTGCGCGGCGGTCAGCTCGTCGCACAACGCCCAGATCCGCTCCACGGACAGCGTGGCGGCGGTGTTCGGATCGACCATCGCCGCCTGCCGGACCATGCGCTTGTCGCCGGTGACCGCCGCCCGCACGGTCAGCTGACCGACGTTCACGAACCCGCGGTTCAGCGCGGCGCACTGCAGCGGCAGCGCGCCGACCCGCTCCGGGCGTACGCCCAGGGCGTCGACCACGCACGGCACCTCGACGGCGTAGCCCTCGGGCAGGTTGCTGATCAGCCCGTGGTTGGCGACGTTGCCGTGGATCCGGCGCAGCGTCCCGGTGACCATGCTGTGGATGACCTGCGGGGCGTACTCGGTGGCGTCGCGGCTCACGTCGAGGGGCTCGCCGGCCAGCAGTGACTCGCGCACGGCGTGATACTCCGCGACGTTGCCGGCGCTGATCCGGAGGTAGTCGCCGACCGGGATGCGCAGCCGGGCGATCTCGGCGTCGTCGCGCAGATACCAGGGCAGATACTCCGAGGAGTGCTCGCTGGTCTCGGTCGGGAAGTAGCCCAGCCGGGCGTACATGTCCATCCGGACCCGGCGGCGCAACCCGGGCTCGCGGGCGAGCAGGTCGTCCAGCCGCGGGTACAGGCTCTCGCCGTGGTGCTCGAAGCGCAGCAGCCAGGCCTGGTGGTTGACTCCCGCGCCGGTGTAGTCCACTTCCCCGTACGGGACGCCGAGCAGCTCGCTCAGATCGCGCACGGTCCAGTAGACCGAGTGGCACAGGCCGACGGCCTTGAGCTGCGGGGCGACGGCCGCGAGGTAGCCGATGTTCATCGCCATCGGGTTGGTGTAGTTGAGCAGGAGCGCGTCCGGGCACAGCTCCCGCATGTCCCGGGCGATGCCGTCGAGCACCGGGAACGTGCGCAGCGCCCGGAAGATGCCGCCGACGCCGAGCGTGTCGCCGATGGTCTGGCGCAGCCCGTACTTCGCGGGAATCTCGAAGTCGCGGACGGTGGCGGCGTGCATCCCGACCTGGACGGCGTTGATGACGAAGTCGGCGCCGTCGAGCACGGCCCGCCGGTCCAGGCTGGTGGTGACGACCGGCTTGGCGCCGAGCTGCTCGGCCGTGCGCCGGGCGATCGCCTCGGCCGTCGCCAGGCGCTCGGCGTCGATGTCGTGCAGGGCGAGGGTGACCCCGCGCAGTTCGTCGAAGGAGAGGATGTCGGCGAGCAGCTCACGGGTGAACACGACGCTGCCCGCGCCGAGGAAGGCGATCACTGTCATGGCGGGATTCTTGGCCGATACGTCCCAAGCGCGCAAGGAAAACTCGTCTTTCGCTTGGAAACGAACTACAGTGACTGCGCGTTTGATCATTCCTTTTTGTATGAGGACACATGCCACAGAGTTCGCTGCGCCGGGCCGACCGGGTGTCGGCCATCCTCGAGCGGGTGGCCAGCCACGGCTCGGTCGACGCCGGGCAGCTGGCCGACGAGTTCCGGGTCTCCCCCGCCACGATCCGCCGCGACCTGCAGGTCCTGGAGGACCAGCGGCTGCTGTCGCGCACCCACGGCGGCGCGGTCGCCGTCGACGTGGCGTACGAACTGCCGGTCCGCTACCGGGTGGGGCAGCGCCGCGAGGAGAAGGCCCTGGTGGCGCGGAAGGTCGCGGCGCTGCTGCCGAAGGGCCCGCTGACCCTGGGCATGACCGGCGGCACCACGACCCACCTGCTGGCCCGGCTGCTGGCCGAACGGGTCGACCTGACGGTCGTGACGAACGCGCTGAACATCGCCGCCGAACTGGCCCTGCGCCCCCGGCTCAAGCTGATCATGACGGGCGGCGTCTCCCGCACCCAGTCCTACGAGCTGGTGGGCCCGATCGCGGACCACGCGCTGGCCGGCCTGAACATGGCGGTCGCGGTGGTCGGCGTGGACGGCATCAGCGCCCGCGGCGGCCTGACGACCCACGACGAGATCGAGGCGAACACCAACGCGGTGATGATCAAGCGCGCGGACAGGGTGATCGTGGTGGCGGACGGCTCGAAGGTGGGCAAGGTCTGCCTGGCCGGCATCTGCGCGATCACGGAGGTGGCCATGCTGGTCACGGACGCGAGCGCGGACCCGGCGGGCATCGAGGCGATCCGCCGGGCCGGCACCGAGGTCATCGTCGCGAGCGCCCCGGACGGCGTACGGTGATCACTGGGTGACGGTGACGGTCCGTCGGGACGACGGACTGGTGATACTGCGATGACGACGACCACCGCCATGTCCGTCCCGGCGGCCGGGCTCACGTCGGCGGAGGTCGCGGCGGCCCGCGCCCGCGGCGAGGTCAACCGCGTCGCGGCGGCCGGGTCCCGTGGTCACCTCAGCATTCTGCGGGCAAACCTGTTCACCCTCTTCAACAACTTTCTCTTCGCCATCGGCCTGACCCTGCTGTCCCTCGGCCGCACGAAGGACGCGCTGGTCAGCGTCGGGCTCGGCCTGCTCAACTCGCTGATCGGCACGGTCCAGGAGATCCGGGCCAAGCAGAAGCTGGACCGGCTCAGGCTGCTGGACCGCGCGCCCTGCACGGTGATCCGCGACGGCCTGGAGCAGCAGGTGCCGCCGGAGGATCTGGTCCGCGGCGACCTGATCCGGATCACCGCGGGCGACCAGGTCGTCGTCGACGGGCCGGTCGCCGGCGACGGACGGCTCGAGGTCGACGAGTCGCTGCTGACCGGCGAGGCCGAGCCGGTCATCAAGCAGTCCGGCGACCGGCTGCTCTCGGGCAGCCTGTGCCTGAGCGGTACGGGCTTCCACATCGCCGAGGCGGTCGGTGCCCGCAGCAATGTGGGAACGCTGACCACGACGGCCCGGGCGCGGACCGTCGAACGCACGCCGCTGCAGCGGCGCATCGACTTCATCGTGCGGTTGATCATGCTCACCGTGGCGCTGATGAGCGCCGCGATCCTGGCGCAGGCCGCCCTCAAGGGGCTGTCCCTGGTGCGGGTGGTGCAGACGGCCGCGGTCCTGTCCGGGCTCGTCCCGTACGGGTTGTTCTTCCTGATCACCATCTCCTACGCGGTCGGCGCCGCGACCATCGCCCGGCGCGGCGCGCTGATCCAGCGGATCAACGCCGTGGAGTCGCTGTGCAACGTCGACGTGCTGTGCACCGACAAGACCGGCACCCTGACCACCGGCGCGCTGCGGCTCGAGCACATAGAGATCCTCGGCGGCGCCGACCCGGCCGAGGTCCGGCGCCTGCTGGGCGCGATGGTCCGCAGTAGTACACCGAGCCGCAACGCGACCATCGTCGCGCTCGCCGGCGCGCTCCCCGGCACCCGCCTGCGGGTGGAGGAGGAAGTGCCGTTCTCTCCCGAGCGCCGCTGGAGCGCCGTGCGCGGCGCCGGCCCGGCCGGGGAGCCGCCGGGCTGCTACGTGCTGGGCGCGATCGAGTCGCTGCGCGCAGCGTTGCCGGCAGACGCGGCGGCCTCCGGTGGCCGGTTGCACGCCGAGGCGGCCACGCTGGCCGGGCAGGGCCTGCGGGTGCTGCTGTTCGCCGTCGCGTCGGATCCGGAGGCGGATCTGCGGGCCGCCGACGGTGAGCCGCGGCTGCCCGCGTTGCGGCCGCTCGCCCTGGTCGCCCTGGTCGAGGAGATCCGGTCCGGGGTCGCCGAGACCCTCGGTGAGCTGCGCAGCCGCGGCGTCGCGGTGAAAATCATCTCGGGTGACGATCCCCGGACGGTGGCGGCGCTGGCGCGCCGGATCGGGATCGAGGGGCCCGAGGCGCGCACCGGCGCCGACCTGGAGGCCATGACGCCGGAAGCGTTCGGCGAGGCGGTGGCGCACGGGGTCGTGTTCGGCCGGGTGACGCCGCGGCTGAAGGAACGCATGCTGGCGGCGCTGCGCGGACAGGGCCGGTACACCGCCATGATCGGCAACGGGGTCAACGACATACCGTCGCTGAAGACGGCCAACGTCGGCATCGCCATGGGCAGCGGCAACAGCGTCGCCCGCGACGTCGCGGACGTGATCCTGCTCGACGACGCCTTCGAGGCGATCGCCCCGGCCCAGCGCGAGGGCCGGCGCATCATCTCCGGCATCACCACCTCGATGTACCTCTACCTGGCCCGGGTGAGCACGTCCATCCTGGTCATCATCGGCGTCGCCATCCTCGGGCTCGGCTTCCCGTACGAGCCCGCCCAGGTCGCTCTGGTCCTGTTCACCGTCGGCCTGCCCACCATGGTGCTCACCGCGTGGGCGCCGCCGACGGCGCCGGAGCCCGGCATGATCGGCTCGCTGGCCCGGTTCGTCGTGCCCGCCGCCCTGGTGACGTCGATATTCGGCGTCGCCGTCTACGCCGGGCTCTACCAGCTGGTGCGCGCGGTGCTGCCCTCCACCCAGGTGCCCGTCGGCCTGCTGGCACGCTTCGAGCAGTTCGGGCTGGTACGGTCCGACACCGCGTTCACCGATCAGGCGGCCACGATCGTGGCGCAGACGGGCCTGAGCGTCTTCACCTCCGTGTCGGCCTTCGCCCTCATCCTGTTCCTGGTGCCACCCTGGCGGATGTTCGCCGGCTGGACCACGGTCCAGCCGGACAAGCGACCCGCCGCACTCGTGGCCGTCCTGATGGCGATCTTCGTCGTCATCCTCATCGCACCGCCGCTGGCGAACTACTTCAGCCTCATCCGCGACCCGGCGGCGTTCCTCGCCGTGGGCGCGGCGTTCCCACCATGGTTCTGCACCCTGCGCCTGTTCTGGCGATACCACCTGCTGGAACGGGTGCTCGGCCTCCACGACGAGCCATGACCACGTCCGGATTCCCGTCGGACCCGGACGTGGCGGCGCCCGAGACCGCGTTTCCGCAGCTCCGGGCCCGGCCGGGACGGCTACGGCCGGGTCAGCGGGTGGCCGAGACGACCAGCATCTCGCACGGTCCGGTGAATCCGTCCGGGCCCTCGAACTGCCGCAGCGCGTCCTCGATCTCGGTCCAGGCCGCCTCCCGCTCGGCCGGGGCCAGGCCGAGCAGCATTTGCTGCAGCGCGCCGAAGGACTCCCGCTCGAACCGGACGCAGTCCGCGGCGGAAGCCATCCGGACCGGCGACGAGACCCGTTCGACGTCGACGTCGCGGAAACCGGCCTCGGTCAGGACCCGTTCGGCGACTCCCGGGCCGCCGAGGCTGAACGGTCCCGGCTGGCCCGGCTGCGGCGGCGGAAGTTGGGCCCGGCGGCGAATGATGCCGATCGGGATCGAGAAGAACCCGTTGCGGTCCGCGGTCGAGTAGACCACCGCGGAGATCCGTCCGTCGGGACGCAGCGCGGCGTGCATGCCGGCCAGGGCGGCTTGCTGGTCCGGGAAGTAGATGAGGCCGACTCGCGAGATGACCGCGTCGAACGTGCCGGCGTCGACGGTGAGCTGCTCGCCGTCGAGTTCGCGGGTGGCGACCGTGGTCAGGCCGGCGTCGGTGGCCGCCTTGGCTGTGTACTCGAGGATCGTCGGCGAGATGTCGGTGGCCAGCACGTGGCCGGACGGGCCGACGCGACGGGCCGCCGCGAGACTCTGTCCGCCGGCGCCCGCGGCGACGTCCAGCACCCGGCTGCCGTCGGTGATCCGGGCCGCGTCGAGCATCCGTGCGGTGGCGTCGCCCAGCCACCCCTCGATGGTGGGGCCCCACCGGTGCCACGCCTCGGCGGCCTCCTCCCACTGGGCCCGGGTGGTGGTCTTGTAGCGGATCGGATCGAATGTGCTGGTCATCGTGTCCTCCGGAGTCGGTCGGATCGGTAGTCACCCGGTACGCGCCAGAAGTTCGTCCGCATCTGCCAGAACCGGGCTGGCATTTCCCGAACCCGCCCCGGCCGGGCCACAATGCGGTGGTGTCACGCTTCGTCGGCCGGACCGAACCGCTGGGCCGGCTGCTCGCCGCCCACCGGGCGTGCGCCGCCGGGCCGGACCCGCGGTGGTCCGGGCTGGTCCTGGTCACCGGCGAGGCAGGGATCGGCAAGACCGCGCTGCTGAGCCGGTTCGCGGCCGAGACGGTCGCGGGATCCGGCGCGATCCTGCGCGGCACCTGCTGGGACGACGACCGCGCGCCGGCCTGGTGGCCGTGGACCCAGGCGCTGCGTGGCCTGCTGCTCGCCCGCGCGGACCTCCGGCGGGACGCCGACCCGGCCCTCGCTGCGATCGTTCCGGAGTTGGCCGGCCCGTCGCCCCGAGCCGGGCCCGACGACGTCAACCGGGTGCGCATCTTCGACGCGGTGGGCGGGCTGCTGTCCCGGGCCGTGTCCGCCGGGCCGGTGGTGGTGGTCCTGGACGACCTTCAGTGGGCCGACGCCTCGTCGGTGGATCTGCTGCGTTTCCTCGCCCGGCAAGCCGGGCCCGGCGGGCTGTTGCTGGTCGGCGCGTACCGGCCCGGTGAGCCGCCGGCCGGGGTCGCCGCGGCGCTCGCCGATCTCGCCATCGCGGCCGAGCTGATCAATCTTCGCGGGCTGGCCCCGGAAGAGGTGGCGGACCTGGTGCGAACGGAGTCCGGCGTCGAGGCGGCGGCGCGCTGGGCCGCCCTGGTGCATCAGCGCAGCGCCGGGCACCCGTTCTTCGCGCGCGAGCTGTGTCACCTGCTGCGGGCCGGCGGTAGTGCCGCCGGCGTGCCGGCCGCGGTGCGCGACGCCATCGGAAGCCGCCTGGCCCGGCTTCCGGACGGCTGCGCGGCGCTGCTCGACGCGGCCGCGGTCGCGGGCGCCGCGCTCCTGCCGGACGTGTTGAGCGACGTCTGCGCCGAGCCGGTGGCCGTGGTCGCCGACCGGATCGACTGGGCGCGGGCCGCCGGGGTGCTGGTCGACGGCGCGGACGGGGATCCGGTGCGCTTCGCCCACGATCTGTACCGCGAGACGATCTACGCGGCCCTGCCCGCGGCGCGCCGGCTCGACCTGCACGACCGGGTCGCGCAGGCGTTGCAGCGCCGGCGCGAGCGCGGCGGCCCGGTGTTCCCGGCCGAACTGGCCCGGCACTTCGCCGCCGCGATCGGGCAGTCCGGACCCGGGCCGGCAGTCGCCTGGGCGCACGCCGCGGCCGACGCGGACACCGCCCGGTACGCGTTCGCCGAGGCGGCCGGGCACCTGAGCCGGGTACGCGCCGCAGTCGCCGACGCCGGTCGCCGGCTGACCGATGCCGACCAGGTCCATCTCCTGACCCGGGAGGCCGACCTGCTGCTGCGGGCCGGGGACGCGCTGGAGGCGAGGGCCCTGCTGGACACCGCCCGGCAGACGGCCGCGGCGACCGGCGACGGCGATCTGCTCGGCGCGGTGGCGTTGGGCCTGGACCGGGTCGGCGCCCGGTTCGCCATGCCGCGTACCGATCTGATCGCCGTGCTGGAAGCCGCGCGGGTGGCGCTCGACGGGCGGGGCAGCCCCGCCGAGGCTCAGGTGACCGCGGCGCTGGCCCGCCAGTTGCAGCACTCCGTGCCGGCCGACCGCCCGCGGGCCGGGCCGCACGCCGAGCGGGCGGTGGCGATCGCCCGCCGCCTCGACGACTCGGCCACTCTGGCCAGTTGCCTGCTCGCCCAGCACGACACGATGTGGACGCCCGGCACCGGCGCGCGACGCACGGAGATCGCCGCCGAGATCGCCGCCGCCGCGCGGCGGGCCGGCGACCCTGAGCGACACGCCCAGGCGCTGCTGCTGTCGGCGACGGCGCATCTGGAGAACGGCTCGGCCGCTTTCCGAGCCGCCTTCGCCGAGTACGCCCATGTGACCGGCGAGCTGCGCCAGCCGCGGCATGACTACCTGCTGCGCACCCGGCTGGCCGCGCTCGCGCTGCTGGAAGGCGACATCGAGAACGGCGACCGGCTCAGCCGCGAGGCGGCGGCGATCGGCGACGCGGTGGGTGACAGCGACACCGGCAACGTCCGGATGTCGCAGCGCCTGGAGATCGTCCGGGCCCGCGCCGACCCCGGCGAACTGCGCCGGACCGCCGCCGAGGCGGTGCGATGGTGGATCGGCGCCCCGGCGCACGCCCACGCGGTCGCCGCCGGCTTCCTGGCCCGGGCCGGTGATCTGGTCGCGGCCCGGCGCGAGGTCGACACCGTACTGGCGTTGGACGACTGGCGCGCCGACCGTTCGTACCTCTGGTCGGTCTTCGTGGGCGAGCTCACCGCCGCCGCCATCGCGCTGCGCGACCGGGCACTCTGCGAGCTGCTGCTCAACGACCTGCTGCCGCTGGCGGACACCTGCGCGGTCAACGGCGCACTGGTCTGCTTCATGGGTGCGCACGCGCACCGCGTCGGGCTGCTCCAGGCCGCGCTCGGTGACCCGGCGCGGGCCGCCCAGTCGCTGTCCCAGGCGCTCGACGTGCACCGGCGGCTGGGTGCCCGGATCTGGGAGGACGAGAGTCGCCGCGCCCTGGCCGGCCTCGGCGTGCCCGCGCCCACCAGCGGCGCCACCCTGCGCCGCGTCGGTGACCTGTGGCAGGTCGGCTACCACGGCGAGACCGCTTACCTGCGGGACGCGAAGGGCCTGCGCGATCTGGCCGTACTGCTGGCCCGTCCCGGCACCGACGTGACCGCGATGGAGCTGGCGGCCGAGGGCGGCCCGTCGGTGGTGGACCGGGTCGCGGACGAGCCGGTGCTGGACCGGGCCGGACTGCGGGCATACCGGCGGCGGCTGGCCGACCTCGACGACGAGCTGGCGGAGGCCGAAGCCGGTGCGGACCTGGCCCGGCGGCAGCGGGCCAGCGACGAGCGGGAACGGCTGCTCGCCGAGGTGCGCCACGCCACCCGCCCCGGCGGCGCCGTCCGCACGTTGGGCCCGACCGCGGCGGAACGTGCCCGCAAAGCGGTCACCGCCCGGATCCGGGACGCCATCCGGCGGATCGGTGCCGTGCTCCCGGCCCTGGGCACCCATCTGGACCGAAGCGTACGGACCGGCCACGCCTGCCGCTACGACGGCGAACCCGCCGCGCGACCGTGACCCGTTCCCTTCGGAGGCACGGTCACCGGCACCAGCACTGGAATGCGGACTGTATGTTGAGGCGGCCGGTGCGACCTGCTCCATGACACTCCCGCCCGACTACCACGGGGGCACTGTGCACTTTCTCGTTCTAGCAGGCGCATCGCTGGCCGGAGCAGTCGCCGCAGTGGTTCTCGCGGTGCGTGCGCTCTTGGCGCTGCGCAAGAACAGGGGACAGGCACAGCGCGGCTGGCAGCGCATGGCAGTTCTCCTGGCCTGCTCGGGCACCGTTTCCCTGTACGTGTGGGGGATGCTTCACGTGCTGGGGGCGGTATCGCAGGCGGAGGACGGTGGAACAGCCTCCGCTCCGCTCGGGCCGTGTCGTGAGGCGGGCGACCAGATCGCGAGCCAGGTCGTCGGGTACGACGTCGGCTACGGGTGGCTTCGCTTCGACTGCCAGCTCAGCGATGGCGGCGCGTACACCACCTCGACCGTGCCGGGCTACGTCAACCCGGCCACCGCACTCCTCGGAGTGATCGCCTTCGTCCTCGCCGCCGTGCCCGCGGCACGCACCAACCGCCGGACGCCCGTCCCCGCGAGCGAGCGGCACGATTCCTGAACGAACGGGGCATCGCGCCCTCCACTAGCATGGCGGCGTCCTTTCATCTGCCCGGCGAAACGAGGCGACATGCGGTGGTTCCGGCTCGGGCTGGGCAGGCGACAGGTCCAGCATGACCCGGACCGGCAGGAGCGACTCCTCACGGAGGCCCGGCAGCAGTTCGGCGCGCACGTCCGGGTCCGGTTCGCCGACCAGGCCGGCGCGGTCGCCCGGCTGCTCGACGGTGACGACGGCCTGCTCGTGGCGGCCGGCATGCTGGGCATGTTCGCGGACGCGGCCCACGCCGACCTGCTCGCCCAGGCCGCCGACCTGCACCGGCGCACCGGCCACGGCTTCGCCGTCGACCGGGCGAACTACCGGCCGCTGTGGCGGGCGGCCGGGCCGGAACTGCGGTGGCCGCTGTTCGCGCTGCCCGGCGGCCTGCACCCGTACGTGCAGGTCAGCGCGGCCGTCACGGTGATCGGCGGCCAGGCGCGCCGGACCGTACGGGTGACCGACCCGGACCCCCTGCTGGCCCACCTGTTCGAGGTGCTCGACCTCACGCTCGCCGGCTGGGAGTGGGCCCGCGTCCGGGTGGACACCGACGCCGCCGCCCTGGCCGGCGGGCTGATCTCCACCGCCCGGGAGCTCCGCGCGGCCATGCCGGACCCTCCCCCGCTGCCGCCGCCGGTCCGCGAGCTGATGCGGCGCAACAGGACCGTCGACGTGCACGATCCCGCCGACGGTCGGATCGTCGGCGGGATCAACCCGGGCAAGGAGATGCGCGAGGCCCTGCTGGCCTGAGGTCCGGCTGGTCACCCGACCAGGTGACCAGCCGGCGGCTCCGTGGGCGTATCCGCCGGAAGGCTGCGAGGTTGATCCAGTGGCGTTCACGCGTAGCCGCCGCAAGGAGCCCTCATGCTGCCACCGCACCGACCTGCCCCGGACTGCCGGGTGGCGGCGCTGCCCCGTCGCGCGCTGTTCGCCCTCGGTGGTGCCGCGCTGGTCACGGCGCTCACGCCGGTCGCCGCTTCGGCGGCGGTGACCGCGGCGGCACCGCGTACCGATCCATTCTTGCTGGGTGTCGCCTCGGGCGACCCCCTGCCCGACGGCGTGGTGCTGTGGACCCGGCTCGCGCCGCGGCCGTTCGAGCCCATGGGCGGCCTGCCGTTCGTCAGCTACCCGGTGCAGTGGCAGGTCGCGGAGGACCTCGCGTTCACCCGGGTGGTGCGGTCCGGCACGGCGACCGCGCGGGCGGACTACGGGCACTCGGTCCACGTCGACGTGCGCGGGCTGAAGCCAGGCCGGGACTACTTCTACCGGTTCCGTGCCGGTGCGCATCTGAGCCGGGTGGGCCGGACCCGGACCGCGCCGGCGGCGTCGGCGTCGCCGCGCGCGCTGCGCTTCGCGGTCGCGTCCTGCCAGTCCTACACCGACGGATACTTCAGCGCCTACCGGCACCTGGCCGCGGAGGACCTCGACGTGGTCTTCTTCCTCGGCGACTACATGTACGAGGGCGCCGTCAACAGCGTGGGCGGCATCCGGATGGACACCGGGCTCCAGCTTCCGGACGTGTTCGAACTGGCGACCGACACGCTCGACCTCTACCGGCTGCGGTACGCGCTGTACCACTCCGATCCGGATCTGCAGGCCGCGCACGCCGCCTTCCCGTGGGTGCTGACCTGGGACGATCACGAGGTCCAGGACAACTATGCCGCCGGGGTGCCGCGCTTCGACATCCCGGCCGGCGACTTCCTGGTCCAGCGGGCCAACGCCTACCGCGCGTACTGGGAGAATCTGCCGTTGCGCAGCCCGCAGCGGCCGACCGGCGCTGACCTGCGGCTGCACCGCCGGATCCGGTTCGGCGACCTGGCCGAGGCGCACGTCCTCGACACCCGGCAGTACCGCTCCGACCAGGCCTGCGGCGACGGCCTGCGGGCCGGCTGCGCCGACCGCGACGACCCGCGCCGCTCCCTGCTCGGCACCGCCCAGCGCAGCTGGCTGCTCGACGGCATCGCCCGTTCCGGCACCCGCTGGAACATCCTGGCGCAGCAGGTGATGATGGCCGAGGTCCGCTACGGCGGGCAACCGCCCCGCCTCGACATGGACAAGTGGGATGGCTACGCGGCCGACCGCCGCAAGCTCCTCCAGACGGCCGGCCGGGTCCCCGGCACCGTCGTCCTCACCGGGGACGTCCACTTCAACTACGCCGCCGACCTGCGGGTGGACTTCGCGGCGCCGGCCTCGGCCGCCGTGGCGGTGGAACTGGTCGGCACGTCCGTCTCCAGCGCCAGCGACGGCACCGACAGCACCCCCGGCCTGGAGCAGCAGCGGCGCGACAACCCGCACCTGCGGTTCGCCAACGCCCAGCGCGGATACATCCGCTGCGAACTGACCCGCGACACCCTGCGCGCCGACTACCGGGTGCTGCCCTACGTCACCCGTCCCGGCGCGCCCATCGCCACCCGGGCCTCGTTCGTATCCCACCGCGACCGCCCGGGCCTGGGCCCGGCCTGAGGGGACGACGGAACTCATGGACCACACCCCAGCGCGCCGCCTGGCCGCCCTGCTCGCCGTCGTCGCCGTCGCGGTAGGCGGCGCGGCTCCCGCCGCCGCCGAACCGCCCACCACCGGGGTGCAGCTGACGGTGGATCCCCAGACCCTGCCGATCGCCACCGGGCAGTGCAACGGCGGGCAGCTTCTCGTACGGCTGACCAACCGCGGCCCGGCCCCGGTCTACGCCGACGCCGTGCTCACCTCCTCCCCGGCCCTGCGCCTGCCCCGGCGGCTGATCTCGACGTGGCTGCCGGTCGGCTACACCCGTACCGTCGGGGTCCCGGTCGTCGCCGCCACCGGAACCGCGGCCGGCGCCTACACCGTCTCGGTGACCAGCGGCGAGCAGCGGGTCGACGTACCGGTCACCGTCTCGCCGCCCCAGCCCTCGCCCAACCTGGCCCGGGCCGCGGCGCGGGTCAGCGCGTCCTCGTCGCGGGCCGGCTTCCTCGTGTGCGGCGCGGTCGACGGCGACGCCGACCCCGCCCACTGGGGCTACGGCACCGGCTGGGCCGACGGCACCGGCCGGCAGTGGCCGGACTGGTACCAGCTCACCTGGGACACCCCGCAGCGGCTGAGCCGGGTCGACATCGCCACGGTCGACTCGGCGGAATTCCCCACCGCGCGCTACGGGCTGCGCGACTGGGACGTCCAGCTCGCCACCGCCGCCGGCTGGCACACCGTGGCCGAGGTGCGCGGCAACACCGCCGCCACGGTCAGCAGCACCTTCCCGACGCAGCACACCGACGCGCTGCGCATCGTCACCTACGCCGCCAACACCGCGAACGACCAGTCCCGGATCGTGGAGCTCACCGTCGGGTAGGCCGCCTCACCGGGTCCCGAGGTCGTGGACGGCGCCATCGGCGACGGCGGAGAGTTTGTCCGGGTTGGCCACGTTGTGAACGGCGGTGATCCGGCCGTCGGCGGCGAAGTCGAAGGTGACGGTGGCGATCACCCGGCCCGGCCCGCTGAACAGCAGGCCCGGCCCGCCGTTGATCTCGACGAGCCGGGCGCTCCGGTCGGCGGGATCGACGCCCTGGTAGGTGACGGTGCCGATGGCGGCGAACCAGGCGGCGACCGGTCGCGCGCCGATGACCGGGCGCAGGGCCTGACGGACCTTGCCGCCTCCGTCGGTCCACAGTGTGACGTCCGGGGACAGCAGCTCCATCAGGGCGTTGACGTCGCCACCCGTCGCGGCCGCGAAGAACAGCCCCGTGACCTCGCGCTGCCGCGACCGGTCCGCGGTGAAGCGCGGCCGCCGGGCCCGGACGTGGTCACGAGCGCGGTGCGCGGTCTGCCGTACGGCGGCTTCGGAACGCTCCCCCGCCGCGATGCTCCCGCCGCCCACCAGTTCGACCGCACTGGGCAGCACCTTCGCCACCTCGACCCCGCTTCGCACCTGGATTCCCAGGCGGGCCAGCGCAGGTATGCCCTGGCCTTCGGGCTCATCGCCACCCCGGGCTCCCGCCGGCCCAGCAGCACGACCGTCAGCTGCGGGTGCCGCTCGGCGATCTCCGCGGCCGACTCGACGCCGGTCAGCCCGCTGCCGACGACGACCACCGTACCGCCGCCGAGCCGGGCCAGCCGGTCGGCCAGCGCCTCGGCGTCCTGGGCGCTGTTCAGGGTGTACGCGTAGTCCTCGACCCCCGGCACCGCCGGGTCGGCGACGCTGCCCAGCCCGTACACCAGCGTGTCGTAGCGCAGATCCCGGTCGTCGTCGATCCGCACGGTCTTCGCGCCCGCGTCCACCGCCGTCACCCAGCCGCGGACGAACCACGCACCCGTGCCCTCCAGCAACCGCGGGATGCTCAGCTCGGCGAGGTGCTGCCCGGTCGCCGTCATGTGCAGCCGCTCGGTGAACCGCTCCTGAGCGTTCACCAGTGTCACCTCCACGTCGCCGCGCCCCTTGACCCGGGCCGCGAGTTGCACGGCCGCGGACATGCCCGCGTAACCCGCCCCGACGATCAGGACGCGGTGGGTGCTCGCCGCGCCGGCCTCGTGCTGTGTGCTCATCGTTTCGCCCTTCTCCGGGTGCCTGCTGACGACCACCAGATGCAAGCCGCGCGCTCGTTCGTGACATGGGGTCGATGTGACGCGGGCCTCACCGTGTCGGAGCCGGCAGGTCCCGTCCCAGGCGGGCGAGCGGGGACAGGCCCAGCAGGACGGGAGACAGCAACATGCCGGCGGCCGTCACCAGGAGGCTGACGCGCAACCCCCACTCCTGGGCGAGGAGGCCGCCGAGCAGCGATCCGAGTGGCAGCATGCCCATGCCGGCGAAGTTGATCGTCGCGGCGACGCGGCCCTGCATCCTGTCCGGGGTCAGGGCCTGCCGGATGACCATGACCGTGACGTTGACCAGCTGGCCGAAGGTGCCGAACACGAAGTTGACCGCCACGAGCAGCGGAACCGTCACCGCGGGCGGGCCGTGCAGCGCGGGCACGCACAGCATCACGCCGTCGCCGACTGCCGCCGCCGACACGAGCACCACGCCGTACCCGAACCGGCCCGGCAGGCGGGCGGCGAGCAGCGAGCCGACGAGCGCGCCCGGCCCCGTCGCCGCGAGCGCCAGCCCGACGGCGGTGCCGGACAGGTGCAGCTCCCGCGTCAGGAAGACCAGATAGGCGGTCATCGTGGTGGCGAAGGAGAACTGGTACGCCGCCGACGCCAGTCCCACGGTCCGCAGCGAGACGTCGCCGGCGACAAAGCGCAGGCCCTCGTGGATCTGCCGCCAGACCCCGGGAACACGGCCGCCTCGCGGCGGGCCGTACTCGCGGTGGCGGATCCGCGCGATCGACAGGAACGACAGTACGAAGAACAGGGCGCTCGACGCGACGGCGATCGGCGCGGACAGCAGTGACACCAGCGTCCCGCCGAGGGCCGGTCCGGCCATCTGGGCCGCGTTCCGGCTGCCCTCGATCACGCTGTTGCCCCGGCCCAGCTGATCGCGGGCCAGCAGCCGGACGACGGAGGCCTGGTAGGCCACGTCGAAGAACACGGACATGGCCGGCCCAGAGTCTGCGAAAATCGGGATTGCGCCACAGGCTCGGCGAGACGGATTCGGACAGCACAGAGGCCCCTTGGGTTGCCGCGGACAGGACCCGCCCGGATCGTGGGCAGGGAAAGGCTCGCTGTGCCGCGCCAGCAAGGGCAGCACGCGATGACGGGCCGGAAACGGCCTACGACGTCAGCGCGCGCTCGGACGACCGGGCATGCCTCAGCTCCTCGTGGGGTCACTCCGCTTTCGTGGTCTCGCCGCCCGACCCTAGCCGCCGGCGAACGGGCCGGAAAAGGCGATTTCGCGAGCCGGGCTCAGCGCTCCGGCAACGACTTCGCCCTGGGCGCTACCCGGTTGGTCCAGGTGCGACCCGACCCGTCTACGACCACGACTGAGCGACCGGTCCATGATTCATCCGACCTGTCCGCGCCACCCAGCCGGACCTTGGCGGTGATCGGCCGATTCGTCGCACCGAACATCGGATCACCTGCAGCCATTGACTTCGATGGATTCCTTGGGCAGGCTCACGGGAAACAAACCTAAAAGCTCTTTCCCCGGAGGAGCCATGCCCCGCACCTCACGCCTGCTGGCCGCCGTGCTGGTGGCCGCCGCCCTGCTGGTTCCGGCACGCGCCGCCACCGCCGGAGGACCCACCGCGGCCGCCGCGTTCCAGCACCCCGGCGTTCTGGTCAGCCGGGGCCAACTCGACCTCGCCCGGCGGAACGCGCTCGCCGGCACCCAGCCCTGGAAGGCCGCATACGACGCGATGCGGGCCAGCAGCTACGCCGCGTTGTCCTGGAACCCGAAACCGCGCGCGATCGTCGAGTGCGGATCGTCGTCGAACCCGAACAACGGCTGCTCGGACGAGCGCGGCGACGCCATCGCCGCGTACACCCACGCGTTGATGTGGTACATCACCCAGGACATCCGGCACGCCCAGAAGTCCGTCCAGATCATGGACGCGTGGTCGGCCGTGCTCCAGGACCACACGAACTCCAACGCGCCGCTGCAGACCGGCTGGGCCGGCAGTTCCTTCGCGCGTGCCGCCGAGGTGATCCGGTACAGCTATCCCGGCTGGTCGACCATGAACAGGTTCGCGACGATGCTGCGCACCGTCTACCTGCCGGAGATCATCAACGGCGCCGGCTGCAAGAACGGCAACTGGGAACTCATCATGACGGACGCCGCCACCGGCATCGCGGTGTTCCTCGACGACCGCACCTCGTTCGACAAGGCGATCGCGATCTGGCGGGGCCGCCTGCCCGCGTACGTCTATCAGGCCGCCGACGGCGCCCAGCCCAGGACGCCGCCGACCTGTCCGGGCAAGGACACCCGCGCGGAGCTGGTCGCGTACTGGCAGGGTCAGGACACCTTTGCCGACGGCCTGGCCCAGGAGACATGCCGCGACTTCGGCCACACCGGCTGGGGACTGGCGGCGGCCGCCCACGTCGCGGAGACGGCCTGGCACCAGGGCATCGACCTCTACGCCGAGCAGAGCGAACGGCTGACGGACGGTGCCTATTTCCACACCCGGTACGAGTCGGGGACGGCGGCGCCGTCCTGGCTGTGCGGCGGCGACGTCAGCCTCGGGCTGGGCGCCACCACCGAGGTGGTGTTCAACCACTTCCACAACCGGCGCGGCTACGACATGCCGACCACCCAGCGATACACCGAGGCCAAGCGGCCGGCCGGCGCGAACTACTTCCTCGCCTGGGAAACCCTCACCCACGCGAACAACCCCAGCTAGCGGAACCAGACCCTGAGGTCGCCGGTGGGCACGAACCCACCGGCGCGCGCCGCGGTCAGTGCCTCCCCGCGCTCGTAGCCGACAAGCGGCCGGCCCGGGAAGTGCCCGCCGATCACCGCGGCCAACTCCGCCCAGTCCAGTGGATGCCCATCGACCGCGTACACGTTGGACACGTCGACGACGCCGCTGCCCAACCGGGCGACCGCCCCCGCCACGATGCGGTCGTCGACGTACCGGGCCAGGATGCGGAAGTGCGCACGGCGCAGCAGCGGTGGCAGCAGGACGTCGCCGGTATCGTGGTTGGCGGTCCACGCGTTCAGCTCGGTCGCGCTGGTCACCGGCGCCCACCCGGCGGGCACGCCACGCCCCGGCGGCAGGCTGTCGCGATAGATCCAGGTGGCCGAGAACAGCAGACTCATCCCCTCGCCCGACAGGTCCAGGGCAGCGAAGCTGTCCTTCGCCCCGCAGCGCACCCGGCCGTCGAGGCGCGCCAGGACCTGGCCGGCGGTCACCGCCGGCTCGACGACCACGGCATCGGAATGCAGCGGGGGCGGGGCGCCGAGCGCGCTCCAGAGCCCGTCGGCCAGCACCGATCCGACGCCGTGCAGCGCACAGAGGTCGTCGTACCACCCGAGGCTCGCGTCCACCGCGGTGCGAAGCCGTGGATCCATGCCGTCGACTCGCCTCCTTGCCGTGCCGTACAGGTCAAAGACCAAGCCAGGCGGGGAACGCGGCGGCCCGCCGCCGGTCGTCCACCCCGCGATCCTATGGCTCAACGCTCGATCCACGGTCCGGAGGTTTGCAGCTTCGACCATGATCTCGACCGCGTGGCGACTGCTCGCCCGCCAGCGACCTGGCGACGCAGCTCTCGCCCGAGGACCCGGCTCCGTGGGTGAACCGGCGGTCCCTGCCCCATACTCCTTCCGTGCAGCTCCCTGACTCCGTGTGGCGAATCGGGCTGCCCCTTGTCGTGCTCGCCAGTAGTGCTCTCGTGCTGGTGTCGGCAGTTCGTTCCCGGGGTAAGCCCGCACCCGTCTCGCGTCTGGTCGCCGCGTTCGTCGTGCTTGTCTGGCTGAGGCTTGCCGGCGAGGCCGCATTCGGTGACCAGCGTCCGGTGTTCGAACGGCAGTGGAAGGGCGCCGCGGCGGTGCTCCTCGCCCTGTCCGGAGTCATTCACCTGTGGAAGCGCTACCGTCGCGAACCGGCCCTGGCTTCGCGGGATCGGCCAGCCCTCGGCCGGCCCAAACCCCGCAGCGATCTGGCCGTCCTCGTCACGATGCCGGCGCTCGGGGAGGACATCGTCGAGGGTACGGTGATTCGCTGGCTCAAGCAGGTCGGCGACCGGGTCGAGGCCGGCGAGCCGCTGGTGGAAGTCTCGACCGACAAGGTCGACACCGAGATCCCCGCCGAGGCCTCCGGCGAGCTGCACGAGATCCGGGTCCCGGCGGGAAGGACCGCGCCGGTAGGCACCCCCATCGCCGTGATCGAGCCTCTCGCCGACGTGGACGACGGTGGCCCGGGCCCTGGCGCCTGAGCCGCACTTCGCCTACCTGTCCGAGGACGAGGTCGAGGCACCCTGGAACGGCGCGCCCGCCGTCCGGTACGGGTCCTGGGCGCCCCGGTCAAGTGGGGCGAGGGCCGCCAGCCGGGCGCGGGTGGCTTCGTCGCACAGGGCGCCCGCGAGCCCGGCCCGGTATGCGGCGGGCGGGCCGACGCCGAGTGTTGCCGCGAGGGCGTACTCGGTGCTGAGGTCGGTGTCGAACATCGCGGGATCATCGGTGGAGATCGAGCAGGCGACCCCGGCCGCGGCCAGCCGGCGCAGCGGGTGGTCAACGGCGGTGGCGACCCGCAGGCGGAGGTTGGATGTCGGGCAGACGTCGAGCACCACTCGCCGCTCGGCGAGTTCGGCGACCAGGTCGGGATCCTCGACGGCGCGCACCCCATGCCGGATCCTGGCCACGCCCATGCTCAACGCCGACCGGACCGAGCCGGGACCGGCCGCCTCGCCCGCGTGTGGCACCAGGCCCAACCCACCATCCGCGGCCAGGCGCATGGCCGCGACGTGGGGCGCGTCCGGGTAGCGGCCCTCGCGGCCGGCCAGACCGAAGCCGACCACGCCACGGCCGCGATACCGCACCGCGGCCCGGGCCACCGCCGCCCCGAAGTCCGGGTCGCAGCCACGGCACTGCTCCGGCGTGAGCCGGACGATCACCCCGTGGGTCTGCTCGGCCTCGGCGGCGCCATCGCAGAAACCCTCGAAGATCCGCGTGAGCCCGATCGCCGTCGCGACGGCCGGCTCCGGGGTGAAGATGCCCTCCAGGTACGCCGCACCGTGCCGCTTGGCCTCGCCCGCGTAGTCCACCACGATGCGCCGAAAGTCATCGGCGGTACGCAGACAAGCGGTGGTGAGGTTCCATACGTCGATGAAGTGGGACAGATCGCGAAACCGGAACAGCTCGGCCAGCTCGCGCGGGGACTCCACGGGCAGCGGCTGGCGGTTCCGGTGGGCGATGGCGAACAACGTCGGCGGGCGCACGGTTCCCTCAAGATGAACGTGCAGCTCGATCTTCGGCGTGGGCGGCCCTACGTTGTCGTGCACGCTGTTGATTCTGTCGTCGTGACGCTGAGGTCAACCTGAGACCGATGTGGCAATGGGGTATGCGTCGGCGGCCGACCTACGATGAGATGGACCGATGTCGCAGGCACGGAGCCGCCTCACGGATCGTCTTCGCCTGGAGCCGATCGATGCCAGGCACGCGGACGACCTGCTCGCGCTCTATCGGGACCCAGCCGTGGCGGAGTGGTATGGCGAATGGACGCGCGACCAGGTGGAGCAGGAGGTCGCCAGGATCGCCGATGGGTGGCTCGTCGACGGCGTCCACAAATGGATGGCCTACGACAGGGTGACCGGCGAATCCGTCGGACGCGGAGGCTTGTCACGCCAGCATGTCGACGGCCGTGAGCGGCTTGAAATCGGGTGGGTGCTGCACCGCGGAATGTGGGGGCAGGGCTACGCCACCGAGATCGGGCGGGCGGGTCTGGCGTTCGCGTTCCACGAACTCGGCGCCGGCGAAGTCGTCTCCTTCACGGAGGTGCACAACCATCGGTCGCGGGCCGTCATGGAGCGGCTGGGATTCCGATACAGCAAGAACATCACCGTCAACGACCAGCCGTTCGCGCTGTACCTGATCGAGCGCGCCGACCACCCCGGGTGAGACCGGACAACATGCTCGCCGGGATGGCGCCTCGAGCTCTTTCTTGCCAGGGCCTCGATCTCCTTCTTACCCGCCTAACGGGCTCGGCGTACCTGTTCGTCGATGACGCCGACGAGCTCGCGGGGCAATGGCGCGCTTCGGGAGTGGACGTTCACGGGCCGCAGGACACCGAGTGGGGGCAGCACGAGGGTGCCGTAGTCGATCCGGATGGGACGTCATACGGTTCGGCTCTCCCATCGGCGGCAGGTAGGGGCCCTCGGCCTTCATCGGCGGCAGGTAGGGGCCCTCGGCCTTGGAAGCGCGTAGGGGCTTGATGAGTCGCGCGCCTTTCGCGTCGTGCCCCGTCGGGGGATCTACGGTTCGGAAAGGAGTTCGAGGAGTCGCCGTGCCTGGGCATTCGCGGTGCCCGGCGGATTTCGCGATTCCGCTGGTCCGCCAGGACGGAACAGCCACAACCAGAACATCGCCCACACCCGCCGCGCCGCTCGCAGCCGGATCGGGTCCACCTCGAACCGCGCGCAGAAGCTGTCGACGTCCAGGCTCCGGGCCGAGAGATGCTCCGCGAGACGCGCCAGTTCGGCTGCCGGATCAGATATGCCCGCATCCTCGAAGTCGACGATCCGCACCCGGCGGCCATCCCAGAGGTAATTGGACAAGTTGGGATCACCATGGCCGAGCACGGTCAGCGTGGGAGGCTGCCGCAGCAGGACAGGATCCGGGCCACGCCACCATTGCAGAGCAGCTTCACGGGCAGCCGCGACATCACCATCGGCGTCCGGCCACGGTGACCTGACCAACTTCTGGGCATATCCCAGGTCGTCTCGCCAGGCATCCAGCGCCGGTGGTCCGGCCTGGGATACTGACCACAGCGTGGTGATGGCGACGGCCAGGCACTTCGTCTCCTGCGGGCTCAGGACGCCCGCGAGTGGTTCGCCGTCGATGACCGTCATCGTCACAACAGGTGGGTCGGCGAGGAGATCGGCCGAGATCGGCTCAGGGCCCAAGCCGGGGCAGTGGCGATGAACGCGTTGCAGCACGGACCACTCGCGGCGGTGTTCATCGCGGCTCCATGACGTGTAGCGCTTCCTCACCAGGCGCCCGTCAACCTCAAGCTCGTGGGTATGTGCCACCCGGCGAATGTAGCCATAGCCCGCGACAACGCCGCGGTTCGAGGCCTAACCGGAGCGACGGCGAGCGGGAGATCAGGTCTGACGCCAGACCCGGAATGTCTGTTGCAGCGACCACGTGCCGTCGGGCTGCCGTGCCTCGTTACGCCAACGGAAGGCGTCAGCCTCAATGTCGGAGAAGGTCCAGCGCAGATCGCCGCCGTCGAGCACGATCTCCCCTCCGATGGGAGAGGCCAGAAACGTGTGCGTCCGACGCCGGCCCGGTCCCACCCACGTCGAGCGCCATCCGCCCGGACCGGCAGCGGGATCGGGAAACCGCACGCTGACACCGTGTTCGACCTCGGGCAGGATCCAGACATCGGTGGTCGCCCGCCCACCCAACGCATACCCGAAGTGCCACTCACCTCGGCGGACACTCGTGGACCCGTCGAGGTCGTACTCCGTACAGTCCAGCACCCAGGACCCGGCGAACTGTCCGAACAGGCTGAGGTCGACACCCTCAGCTGGTCCGTCCGCGACAAAGGCGGCAGCGACGGCAACGGACGGTTTGAACAGCATGCGAGAACCATAGCCAAACCAGCGACGACCGTCGGAGGTGTGACGTTGATTCCGCGTATGGCAATTTCAAGTTCCGGCGACCGCGTCCAAGACTGCGCCCGGCAACCACCGTGGCCGAGGCCGACCTCGCCCGCCCTGATCCGGGAGTACGGGCCTTACCTCGGTTGACACCTGCAGCGCCCGCGCCGGTCCGGTCGACCATGAACTACACCAGGCTTGGATCTCCCAGGTCGAACTCCGCCGTGAGCCGGCGGCAACGCGGCCAACCGATGGCTGCGCGGACGCCGGCTGACACGTGCGCCGCGTAAGCCCGCCGGCACGCGCCGCGCGAACATTGCGACAGATGAGTTAGATTCCGTGAGTAGTGCCGAACTGGGCGCGAAATAGAGGTGCGATGCTGTGGACATCCGGCGAAGGAGTTCTGGCTTTACCGCGCCGTGCGCAGCGTTCGTACAGCTGTTAAGGAGACGTCGCGTAATGTGCCCGCATTCGGGGCGTCGTTCCAGTGATCGGTGGCAGCTTCGAGTGCGGCGAGGGTCGCGAGGGCTTGTACTCGTGCGTCCAGTCTGTCCGCTCGCCCGGCGGGGAGCGCCTCGACGAGTTGCGTAGCGCGGGCACGGGCACGGATGTGTGCTGCGCCTGCGATCGCGGGGATCTCACTGGCGAGGCGGATGCGAACCCGGGCATCCCGCTCGGCGTCTTCCGCGCGCTCCGCGGGCAGCCGCTCGAGGACGTGTTCGACCGCCGCGGGGATGTCGTAGCCGGTACGGATCGCTTCGATGATGGCATCGGTCAGCTCGCCCTCCGAGGGGTCCTGGAGGACCAGGTTCTCCTTCGTGCCGAAGTATCGATAGATCGTTATGACCGAGACGCTGGCCTCGGCCGCGACCTGCTCGACGGTGACGGCGTCAAATCCATGCCGCTCGAACAGGTCGAGTGCGGCGGTCTGGATGCGGCGCTCGGCCTGTCGTCGTTTGCGAGCCCGAAGTCCGTCCCTCTTCGTCGTCGGGTCGCGGTGGTCCCTCGTTTCCATGCCGCAATGATACCTGCTATCTTTTGATAGTGACTATCAGCAGCAGTGTGGTTCAGGGACATTGCGAGGATGGCTTCGGGCCGGTTGGGGACCTCTTCGCCGGCTTCCTGAACTCGGGGCGGGAGATCGGTGCGTCACTGGGCGTCTATCGAGGTGGCCGGCCGGTGGTGGAGATATGGGGCGGTCACGTCGACCGTGAACGAACCCGGCCCTGGGAACGGGACACGGTGACGCCGATCGCCTCGATCAGCAAGTCGCTGGCGACCGCGGCCGTGCTGCTGCTGATCGAGCGCGGCGTCATCGACCTGGAACGACCCGTCGCCGAGTATTGGCCTGACTTCGGACAGGCAGGCAAGGCCGAGATCCCGGTGCACCTGGTGCTCGCGCATCGTTCCGGCCTCGCCGCCCTGGATCGGTCGGTGAGCAACGACGATGCGGTCGCGCTGGACACGGTGCTGCGCCGGCTCGAGCGGCAACGGCTGTGGTGGAACCCCGGCAACCGGCACGGATACCACGCCGTCACCTATGGCTACATCCTCAGCGGGCTCGTGAGAGCCGTCACCGGACGTACCGTCGGGCGATTCTTCGCCGAGGAAGTCGCCGCTCCTTACCAACTCGATCTCCACCTCGGCCTGCCCGTCGACCAGCACGACCGGGTCGCCCCCATGATCGGGCCCTCCCAGGGCCAGGCGTTCCGATCGCTGCTCAACCCTATGTGGCTGCCCTACGCGCTCGGCGTGCTCGACCGCCGGTCGGTCTCCTACCACGCCACCTTCGGCGGCAGCGACACCGGCTTCAACGACCACGCCGAACTCATCCGCTACGAGGTGGAGGATGCCTCCGCCGGCGGTGTCGGCAGGGGCATCGCCCTCGCCCGCCTCTACGCGGCGCTGATCGGACCGGTCGACGGGAACCAGCTCATCTCCGCCGATCTCATGAATACCGCCCGCCAACCGCAAGCCAGCGGACGCGACGAGGTGCTCCGGATGCGCACCGACTGGGGCCTCGGATTCCAGCTCCCCGGCGGCCCCATGTGGCCCAGCGTCGGCATCGCCGGCCTATTCGGCCACACTGGAGCCAGCGGTTCCCTCGCCTTCGCCGACGCCGAACACGAGCTCGCCTTCGGTTACACACCGAACTACTGGAACGAACTCAGCCACACCGGCCGGCAACCGCAATTCCGATTCACGGCGCTCACCGAAGCCGTCTACGCGGCCGCTGGCATTCGGCGATGGCCAGCACGCTGATGGTCCGCGATCTTCTCCGAACCGGCGCAATGGTGCGGACGGCAACGCACCTCACCAGCAGGCCGGCACCTCTATGTTCATGACCTGCGCGATGATGCGCAGGCAGCTATCACACTTCGCTGCCATTGCATTCTGGTAGGCCGTCATATTCCCCCGCGGCTATTTGGATTAACTCTTCTCGGCAAAGTCGTACACGCGATCATCAACCCGGCCGGCACGGACAGCGACTGCCACGCTGGCCGTCGTGCGATGACAGCGGCAGAAGAGCATGCGCTTGGCGCGCTGCAGGACGGCTGCACCAGGCTACGGGATTCGCAATCAGAGCTCATCCAGAAGGAGAACGCCATTCGGTGAGTAGAAGTAGTCGCGTACCTGCCGAGCCCAGTCTTCGATCTTCGGGTCTTCTGCCTGCGACAACCACTCGGAAAGATGTGCGCGCTCGTCGGTGTACCCGTTCTCCGAGAGCCACCGCAGCGTTCCGTGCCGGCCGGCACCGAAGATGGCTTGGGCGTCAAAGCCGATGCCCAAGTCCATGTCACCGGTGCGGAATTTCGCGGCGTACAGGCGGGGCGAGTCTGCGGGATCACCGATCAGGAACAGCAGGAAGGCTGTCACGTAGATCTGCTCGTACTCGTCGCTCTCGCCACTGTCCCGGCCTTCGCGCCAGGTCCTTTCGAGGTCGAAGATCTCCCGCAGCATCGCGTGGTGGGGACGGGGGTCACCGACGTCCACCATCCGGAGCGCTTCCCGGCGCGAAGCCGGACTCGACAGGTCCACAGGCTTGGGCACGCGTGCACGGTAGTCCAGCGTGGCTCATCCATGTCGGCCATCCGGAAGCGGGTTGGACCTACCGGCCGTCACACGCGCTCGGCGGCAAATGAGACGACGACGGACCCGGCCGCCTACTATCGTCGCTGGCGATGACGCCCGACGAACCACCGCTGGTGAGCGCCAAGTGGCCACACCTCGCGGCTGAGCTGGTGACCGCGCTCCGCGAGGAAGGCGAGGACGACTTGACGGACCGGGTCGATTCCCTTCACGTGCTCCAGGAGGCCGTCATTCAAGGCAGGGTGGGAGTGTGGGATGAGCCTCGAAATTTCAGTATGGGTACCGGACGGCGACGCCTACGCCGGCCGGAGAGGTGTCGAGGACCCGCCAGGCAGCAGTACTGGAGTAGGAGCTGAGAGCTTTCGTTACAAGATCTGGGGTTCGGCGGCCGCCCGGAGCCTCGGCGCGACGTTTCTGCCGCAACTCGCCGACATAACTGAGGAAAACCGCGGCAACCTTCAGGTTCCGCCCGACCGACTTGGCGCGTTCGGGCAGGAATGCACACTCCTGGCTGAGAACGTCGACCATTTATCCGCCATGACTGGATACGATCGGGACCGCATCCTCCATTACCTTACCAATATGCAGAACGCGATAGAGCGTGCCAAAACGGTAGGCGGGGGTATCATCATTTGGTAGCGGCCTTCCGCAACGCACTCTTCTCGGCAAAGCCGCGCGTGGACCGCTATGTTCCGGAGGCCATGTAGGCGGCGAGGATGTAGTTGGGATGGCGGTCGAGGGTCTTGCGGGCGCGGTCGTAGCGCATGGTGGTGCGCGGGTCGGCGTGGCGGGCGGCGATCTGCACGTCGCGGAGGCTGACGCCGGCGTCGAGCATGGTGGTCACGAACGTATGCCGCAGCATGTGCGGGTGCATCCTCGGCATCCGGATCCCGGCGGTGTCGGCCAGCAGTTTGAGTCGGCGGGTGGCGGCGTGCCGGTCCATCCGGGCGCCGAGGGTGTTGCGCAGGAGCGGACCGCCGTCGCGTCCTGAGACTGCGTGGTCGATGGCGCGGGCGACCGCGGGTGGTAGCGGGGACGAGGACGACTTTGCTGCCCTTGCCGCGTACCCGCAGGACGCGGTGGCCGTGTTCCTCGCCCAGGTCACTGATGCTGGCGCCGCAGGCTTCGAAGATCCGCAGCCCAAGTAGGCCGAGCATCGTGATCAGGGCGAAGTCGTTCGGGTTCGCCGACAGGCGCGCGGTGGTGATCAGTGCTTCGAACTGCAGATGGCCCAACCCGAGGGTGGGTGATTCAGGTGGCACGAGCGGCCGGCGGACGTAGTCGGCCGGTGAGTGTGGCAGGGCCTGGTCGATGACGCAGACGCGGTAGAAGCCGATCACGACCGACAGCCGGCGGGAGACTGTCGAGGGCTGGTAGCAGCGCACATCCTGCAGCCAGCGCACGTACCGCTCGATGTCGACCCGCCTGACCGTGAGCGGATTGAGTTCCTGGTCGGCGCACCAGGTCAAGAAGATTCGCAGGTCCGACTCGGTGTGCTGCCGTGTTGCGCCGCGGTAGCGGCCGAGGTAGGCGGAGACCGCCGTCTGGAGCGCGGCACTATTGGAGGACACCGCGGCGGGACCGAGGGCAGAGTAGGTAGTCATACCTCACGCTGCGTCGCAGCCGTGCTCGACGCCAGCGCTTCCGGAGCGGCAGATCCGGACGTCTGATCTATGCAAGCCGCGCGACTCGGCTACCGGCGCATATCCGCGGTCCTCTCCGTCACGAAGCTGTGCCGACGGCGTCCGCGTCATCTGATGAGGCCAACCTGATCCAGGAATTTCGGGTAGACGACCAGTCGCTAATTACAAAAGACACAACGTGTCGGGATATCTTCGTCGACGCATCTGTATATTTATTGACAAGCGTCATATCGGGCAGATTTTCGTTAATACTCTCCATGGTAGCCGGCTACCTCGGCTTCCGTTGGGGGCTCGTCGCCACGGCCGAGTTCTTCGTGGCGCTTACTGCGGCCTCTCGCCAGGCGCCGCCGCAACCGCAGCACCAGCCCGCGGTTCCCGCTGAAGCGGCGACTACCGGCTCAACCGACCACGTGCCGGTGACGTCGTCGGGCATCCGCAGTAGTCCCCACCGCTGACCACTGCAGCGGACCGGGTCTTCGATGCTGATGTGGACGATCTCCGGCCATCGGCCCTGCTTCCCCCGCTGACCAGGCCAGCCGCGGATCCCGGAGGCAATCAGTTCGCAAGCCGAATCGACACGACATCGATCCTGCTCCACAGTGGTGCGTCAAGTCCCCCGAAGATCACAGCGCCTATGTGAGTGAGGCCAGGGGAATGTGGCTCTATGCGGTAGCGTGACTCGATAGGAGCGCACCCCTGGGCGCTCCCATCTCAACCAGACCCGCCGCCCTCGAGGCGCCGGGGAGCGAGGGTCGCTCCTTCTTCCGAACAGGAAGGAGATGGGATGGGTCGAGTGGAGGACCACGGTGTTCGCGAGGATGCATCGTCCGGCAACGGCAAGAGCCGCTGGCGGATCGCGGGCGACGTTGTGTTGCTTGTCCTCAGGATCTCGGCTGCGGCAGCCGCGCTGTATGGGGCTGTCGTAGGGAGTGGCCTCGCTGACCGACTGCACTTGTAGCCGATCAGCGAGAACCACGGTAAGGGGAGGGCGTTCTCCTGGCCGCAAACCGAGGCGCCCTCTTCCCTTGCCGTTGAGCATGCCACAGCCAGCCTGGCTGCGGTGTGTCCGGCCGATGAGTGAGCACGCGAGACTGCGCACCTGGCCCACCGACGGGTGCGCTCTGAGCTGGGGAAACGTCCAGCTCACTCGAAAGGTTGGTGACCCGGGAATCGCGGCCCACCGTTGCGACGTCGGAATTAGGGCGCCGTGTTCCTATGCACGTTGAACGCATCGCTTTTCGCGAGTGGGCGACCTGTCCTGGCCTGGACAACCGGTGATCCGTCGCGGGTCGCGCCGTGCAAAAACCTGGCGCCGGTCCTCACCGAGGAAGAGCTTTAGGGACGGCACTGGAGCCACCTGTCCACCCCACTCGGCATCGGCGCTGATCTGGCTCGGCGTGATCGGCTGGATGGCCTGGAAGGTCTTCGACTGGTACTTCGACCGGTTCATCCTGACCAACAAGCGGGTGATGGTGGTCAACGGGATCATCACGCGCCGGGTGGCCATGATGCCGCTGCTGAGGGTCACCGACATGAAGTACGAACAGTCCGCACTCGGCCGGATGCTCAGCTACGGCAGGTTCGTCCTCGAGTCGGCCGGCCAGGACCAGGCGCTACGCGAGGTCAAGCACCTCCCAACCCGAACGAGCTCTACCTGCGGGTGGTCGAGGAGATGTACGAGCAGCAGCCGGGCGAGGCACCGCTCGGTACAGACGGCGACGGGTGATCCGGCGGGCAGCCCGCCGCAGTGTTGCCCAATTTTGCGTGACTTTCGGCCGGTCCGCATGACCGACAAGTGACGGTCATCCGAGCCTCTGGCAGCCACGTCGCGCTGGGCGCGTCGTGCCGAATCGCCCGTCACCGGATCGTCCGACTTCCACCGTCCGCACAAAATAGCCCGGCTGCGCGCGGTCGCTCGGCTGGCCTACCTTGATCGGGTGAATCTCCAGCGCGTAGCCGATCCCGGGTACGGCTGCCGGCAATACGTCGGCAGCAACGTCGCCCTCGTCCACATCGGCACACGCTGCTGTTGCTGATCTCCGCACGGCCGCACGGTTCAAGTGGCGAATTGGCCGCTGGCCGAAGCTTCACCTGGGCCAATTGAATTACCTGGAACGACTTCTTTCTTAGGGAGCTGGTCCCACCGGAAAGCCTCTCGAATAGCCGGCGCACGCGTCCTCGCCGCGCACTCTCATCGGCAGATCAACATGGCTGCTGAAGCCCGGCCATTCCGGAGGGGGTAGGCTTCGAGCGCCGCCTCAAAAGGTGCAGCGGAGCACCCGAGACGTGAGTCGAACCGGCGGGACAAAGCGGCGGCAACGGCGGCAACCGCACGCGAGATGCACGATCGGCGTCCGGAATGTCGGCCCGCCGGATCCGCAGAAAACCGGCTGGATTCAACCTGCGCGAGCGCCCTCTTCTTGGCAGTTCAGCACGCCGAGCCAGGCCGACTGCCCGACACGGAAGGTGACGAGGCCTCCAGGCTGTCGGGGCGCCCTTTCCGGCGGCATGACCGGATCGGGTGCAGAGCTGTTGGCCTCGTTTGAGCACGCTCCGGCGAGGATCGGCACGGCGACGGCCTTGGTGCCGAGCCATGGATAGTCTTCCGGGTCATGGGTGACAACGAGACGGCACCGCGACCGTTGACGAACCGATTCGCCGACGCCGTAGGGCCGGCGGGCCGACAGCCGGACCGGGACCACTGTCAGTGCGTCGGACGTTCGGCCGGGACCCGACCGGCGGGCGTTGCCTTCCACGCCGACCGCCAGGACACCGAAAGCCCTGGCTGGCAGCGTCTGCTATCGCTCATCGACGAGGCGGCAGGCGACGGCAGGCCCGTCTTCAAACCATTTGTGGAGTTGACTGCCGACGAGCGCCGGCAGATCGTCACTCTGCCACCGACGATTGCCACCCTGACCGAGGTCAAGCACCTCGTCCTGTACGGCACCAACCTGGTGCGAGTCCCACCCGAGATCGGAGCGATGGCCAGCCTCGAAGTGTTCGAGCCGTACACCTCACACCGGCTGCACTGGTACCCGTACGAGCTGACCAGGTGCACCCGGCTTCGGAACAGCACGGTCAGCACACGCGCGCTGTACGGCAACTTCAAGTTCCGGCCACCGTTCCCGAGCCTGCCCGCGATGACCACCGCGGCCGATACCGCTACCGGCTTCGCCCAGCTCGATCCCGCAGTACACGGCACCGACAGCGTCGGCACCTGCAGCGTGTGCACTGGTCCGGTCGCCCACGAGTTGCACCAGGCATGGATCTCCCTGGCGGTAGCGACCGACGTGCTGCCGCTACTGGTCAATGCCTGCTCCGCGGCGTGCCTGGCAGCCCTCCCGCCGGCCCGCTCCGGCTACGTCGCGACGCCACACCTCGGCGGCCCCGACCTCGCGCAGCCCACGACCCGAGGTCGGTAACTCGGCCAGTCGACCCTCGGCGGCCGGATAACGGCCATCGTCAACGAGCGACTCGCGGCCAGATGCTGAGGACCAAGCTCCGATCGCGGCGTAAGATCGCCGCCACAGCAGGGCGCGGAGTTGACCTCAGGAGGGCTCGACATGTGGGCCGTGCTCGGCGTGTGGAAGATTGACCCGTCGGTCATCGACGAGCTGCGCGTTCAGGTTCCCTTGATGGCGTCGAGCAAGGTGGGGACGCCCGGCTTCCACCACGGCACATGATGCAGGTGTTCGCCGACGAGCAGAATGCCCGCCGCTACCACGACGCCGTGCTGGCCCAAGGCGCAGTCGAAAGGCCAGGCGTGCAATGCGTCGCGGAGGTCCGCGCCGAATCCTCCGTGCCGGATCCCGGCTGACAGCCGGCCCGGCGCTGAGGCCGCCATGCGGCTTCTGGGGGTTGTCCTCTACGACCAACGAATCAGCTGAGCCGTCCCTGTTCGGGCTTCCCCCGATTCACTGCCGGGTCAGGTCAGCGAGTAGCGCAGCGCACTGAGGAAGCGCCGGGCGAGCACCAGTTCCTCCTGGTCGGTGTCGCTCGGCGGCACCACGATGCGCAGCCGGCGGCACACCGGCCGCTCGGAGCTGGCCGCGTGGAACGAGAGGAGCAGGGCGAGGAGCACCGCCGAATGGGACAGGCTCACCCGGGAGTATCCGGCGCCGATCACCGGGATCGTCACCTCGTCGAGGTGCCGCGACCGGATGGCAGCCCACAGCCCGTCGTAGGTCTGGGTGAGGTGCGACCAGGTGGTGACGGTGCCGGTGCTGGTGGGCCGGCCGCAGGCGAGCAGCAGGATCTGGCCGGGCTGGTGCGACGACTCGACCACCTGGACGTCGCCCGGCCGGCTGAGCGTCGCGCGCTCCACCGCGGACTCCAGGGCGCTTCGGTCGTCGGGGCTCAGCGTCTGCAGGTACTGACCCATGAGGCTGGTCGGTGCGATCTTCTCGGCCGAGGTGGAGCGGCGGCGGTCGGTCGTGATGACGCATGGCCGGTGGTCCAGCACGCTGCCCGGCACGATGTGGATAGACCAGTCTCTGGCGCTGTGCACCGCGCGGATGGTCCGCTTGGTCACGCGCAGCACCAGCCCGCCGATGACACCCACGGCCATCGTTCCGAGCAACCACCAGCCGCCGATCGCGGCCGCGCCCGCCGGCCAGATGAACTGGGCCACGCCCAGGCCGGAGGCGATGACGCCGCACGTGGCGAACAGCCACTGGATGGCCTCGCGGTCGATGCCGCCGGTGCGGCGCTTGATGGCCTGCCAACGGAGCCGGGCCCGGCCCACGGACGTTTCTTGATGTTGCATGGTCAGGGTTGCCGCTCAAGGAGAAAGCGGACCTTGCAGGCGGCCGCCACGCCGGTCAGGTCGGGGAAGAGCCGCCCTGCGCTGATCCCCATCAAATCAAGATCAGCCAATACGGTACGGACGTCCGACAGCGGGAGCAGGATCCGCGTCAGGGCCACGCCGGTGACCTCCGTGCATCGGGTGACCACCTCCTCGAGGCTGTGGTACGGGCTGCGCGACAGCGTGAAATGGCCGGCCTGGTTACGGGCCCTGGCGTTCTCGAAGGAGGGCGCCGCCAGGATCTCGACGTCGTGCTCGCCCGACCACACCGGACACTCTCGGTGCAGCACCCACAGGACGACGTGGCTGTCCGCGTCCTCGATCTGCTCAAGGGCCTCCTGGTAGGCGAAGAACGCGGCGACGTAGGGGCTGCTGGTCCAGTCCAGCAGCCGGGTGGGCATGCCGTGGTGGCGGCCCAGCGCGATCAGCCGCCGCTCGTCCCGGCACAGCTCCTCGGGCAGCCCGAAATCCCGGCACGCGTCCCGGAACGAGGCCAGCAGCGCGTCGAACAGCGTCGTCCGGCGATCTGCTTCGACGCGCCGACAGATGCGGTCGAAGGTGGACTCCAGCCGCCAGCGCGGTGACCGCATGCCGCGGAAGAGTTGGGCGTCCCGCCGGTATCCGGCGTCGATGAACTCCGGGACGAGATCGCGCTTGAACTCCCACCAGGAGTCGAGGCGGATATCGCGAATCTGCGCCACGGCCGCCTCAGGCGAACGGACGAACCGGTTGGGACCCGACCGGTCTGATCCCGATCGCGTCGATCAGGCACGGGTGCAGCACGTACTCGTGCTCGGACAGCGGCGGTTGCAGTTCGCTCGTGCCACCCATCGAGTAGAAGAAGGTGCCTTCGATGCCGTTCCGCTTTCCGACGAAGCCGAGTAGGCCGTTCTGCCACAGCACGGTCGCCAGGTCGGTCTGGCCGTCGAAGTGCTGGCGCAGCAGATCACGGGCGGCCTGCAGGGTGGGCGCGTCGAACCGGTCCACGCCGAGGAGAAGTAACGCGTCGCGCAGCCCCTCCACGATCTCGTCCCGGATGTAGGCGTGCCGCCCGACGTACAGGTCCGCATACCCGTGTTGTCCGGACTTCGCCGGCGCCAGGTCGGCGGAGACCTGATTGGCGCACTGCTGGATCTGGTCGTTGCCGAACGCCGCCGCGGCGGCGGCGACTGTGTCGCGGATGGACTGCTGCGACGGCACCCCGTCCGCCGACTGCTTCGCGCGCAGCACCGCGTTGCTGAGTGAATTGCCCAGCTCGACCAGGTCGCGCGGGATCAGCCGGGTGTGCCGCAGCACGTAGTCGAGGGTTCGTTCGGTGGTGCCCCGGGCGAGGTTCTCGATCTCGGCGTGGCCCAGCCAGGCGAGCATCGGATCTTCCTCGGCCGGATCCGTCAGGTACCGCTTGTCCAGCTTCTCGATCTTGTTGAACAGCAGGTATCTCAGTGAGGAGGCGTCCCAGTCCAACACGCGCACGTGCGGCTCGCCCCGATATTTGCTCGCCATCTCGCTGCGCAGCACGGACGAGAAGACCACATCCCGGATGGTCACCACGACGTGCAGCCGGCCGCCGATCCGCTGGTCCTTCAGCCACAGCATGACTGCGTGGAACAGCCCCTCCTGGCAGGGCAGCCAGTACATCGGGGCGTAGCCGAAAGACTCGTCGACCCCGTCGACGTAGAAGGCGATCGGTGGCAGGTCACCGACCGCCTCGCGCAGGAAATGCGTAAGGTCGCTCCACTCGCGCCGCTGCAGGTACGCCGTCAGTTTGTGCTTGGCGTCGTACTCGTACAGGATGTCGGCCAGGTGGCTGTAGACCGTGCCGGGCGCGCGGCCGGAGCCGATCAGGAAGTCGTACCGCGCCAGCTCCTCGCGCAGCTCAGCGCTCACCCGTTCGCGCAGTTCACGGCGCCGCAGGATGTGCGCCGTCGCGGTCCGGGTGATCGCGCAGGACCAGATCCGCCGCCACATCTCCACGAGGTCGTGCCGCTCGAAGAACTGACAGGTCCGCACGATCGATTCGGTCGAGGGCAGGTCGCCCTGCGACGTGTCCGCGTACACGCTGGCCTCGTGGTCCGCGGACGCCTGCAGGCGGCGGAGGTATGCGGTCTTGCCGGCGCCCATCCGCCCCACGATCACCCGGGCCCGCATGTCGTCAGCGCGCGTGGCGAGCGCGCCGAACGCTTCGTTGCCGGCGAAGTCGACGAACCGTTCCAGGAGCGAATCCAGATTCTCCCGTGCCCCGTCCGGGTTGCCGAATGGCGCGACGCCGGTGCTCAGGACCGATGATCCGGAATTCATTCCCGACCTCCTCCGCTACCCACCCCTATAGAGGGAACCAGGCCGCGCTCGGATACACAACAGCCGTCCCGGTGTAGGTCCGAACCACCGCCACCGCCGCACGATCCGGCGGCCACCTGGGCAAGATCGCCGACATCCGCTACCGGCGCGGCCAGCAATTCGGTGCCCGACACCGGCAGGAAAAGCATTCAATTCGCATGGCCGAATGCATTGTTCTCGGCGTGAGAATGTGCTGCGACGGGTTGTGCACTGTCACATCGCCAGGGCGCAGGTGCGGCCCTGACTGCCGGACGGCCGGTCCTCACAGTGTCGCCGGTGCGGCGATGTCCGGTTTGCGACATTCGAGGGCGCTCGCCGGGCAATCGGTGCGATTATTCTGATATGCCGCACCGCCGTTCGCGAACCGATCCGGTCCTCGGCGCCATCACCATCGCGGTGCGTCCCGAGACCGATCCGGCTTTGTGGGTCCTGCTGGACCGGCATCCGATCGGCGCGGCGCAGCAGCCGGGAGCACTTGTCGGCGAGCTCCTGACCCAGACGCTGCTCAACATGCCCGGCACCTTCGTGCACGAGTGGGCGCACGTGCTCCAGGCCGCGGCGTACCCGATGCTGTATCTACGGGCCGCGCGCGAATGGGCGATGATGCGGTCGAAGTGGAACCACCTGGCCGCGCATGCCGCCCCCTTGCCCATCTCGCTGCCCCTCGGGGTGCGGTGGGATCCCGACGTGCGGCGTGCTCGACAGCTGGAGACCAGCCCGGCGCGGATCGAGATCCGCGGTCGGCGGGTCCAGGTCGTCCCGGCCACCTTCGACAAGTTCGAGCGCGGCGTGCTGGCCGACAACGACTTGCTCGAAGAGGACGCGAGCATCTTCCAGTACCGCGTCGAACGGGGCGGCTGGGGAAGCGGAGCCGACTACCAGCGGTGGGTCAACGACCAGTCCAGCTACACCTCCGTCTTCTCCTTCCTGCGTCGCCACCTGCCGCTCGACACCGCCTACGCGCTCATTCCCATCGCCGCGCGGGTCGCCTACCGCACCACCGACCCTCTCACCGCGCTGGCCGTCATGGTCGGATCCGTGCTGATCGAGGGTGACCAGCACATCGACGAGGACAACGAGGACTACTGGGAGTTCCTCATGGGAATGGCCGTTGACCAGGTCCTGGCGCCTGCCGACGACGCGGCTGCCGGTTGGACCCGGCATGTGGACGTCGACGCGGCGCTGCTCACCAAGGAGCAGCTGGCCCGGGCCACGGAAGCCACCAGCTTCCTGCCGATCAACCCGCTGGCGCGTTGGAACATCGCCGACGGGTGCGTCGACGGGCTCCTGCGCCGCCCCTGGCACCATGTCACGCCCACCGCGGGTATCGACAGTGCCACCATGCGGCTCCTGCCGCCGGCGACCATTTTCGAGCTCGTCGATCCACCCCGGTTGGGTATCCAGCTCAGTCGCGCGGTGGGTGAGCTGCCCGCTGTGGACGGCGCGCAGATGACCTTCGCCGAGGTGTACCCCATGTTGCTGGCCCAGAAGATGATGTCGGACGTGCAAGCCGGTGGCCGCGGAGCGCTCCGCGTCTGCCCGCACACCGGGTGCCGCTTCCACGACCGCGGACTCTGCGAAGGCTACTTCCCCGTGCCCCGGCAACCGCAGCATTGCGGGTTTCCAGGTGTATTCCGAGCGCTGACCGGCCTGACGGTCTCTCCTGCTGGAGACGCGCTGATCTCCGTCGAGGAAAGGTGACGACCATGGAACTCCTCATCGAGGGCGATCCCCGGACACTCCAGCACCTGCGGCGCGAGATCGACGCCGAGGTAGGGCCGGAGGCGCAGCTCGAGCCCGCTTACGACCGTACGGTGGGCACCCTGAACGAACCGATCCTCATCGCTCTCATCGTCGCGCTCGGCGGCAAGGAGATCGTGCTCGCCCTTCGCGACATCCTCAACCGCCGGTACGAGCACCTCGAGCGGATGAAGGCGATCGAGAAAGGCGTCGATCTGAGACTCACCCTGCGCGACGACGACGGCGTTGACCGCAGCGTCACCCCCGACGAGCTGACTGCCTGACCAGGCCGTCTCATGAGCCGCCGCCTACCCGATCACGACCGAGTGACGGTGCACCTGCACGTCGATCCGGACACCGCACGCGATCCCAGCATGCTCGCACAGCACTTCCGCAGGACCTCGCTCCCGATATCCGAGTGGGCCGGATGCACAGTGTTCCTCTTCCCCGAGCTGGAACGCGACGGCCAGCCGATCTTCCTCGACGAGCGGGTCCGCGCGTTCTACCGCCAGATGTGCCAGCAGGTGCCCTTCCTGCTGTACTTCCTCGATCCCGGAGCCGGGAACGGAACGCTCCTCAGCGTCCTGTGCGCCTTCGCCCCCGACGAACTGATCGTCCAGCGTGGCGGCACGGTTGCCGTCGAGCCCGATGAACGACTGTCCGATCTCTTCGCCCGGCTGGTCGCCGATGCCGCGGCATACGGCGCCCGGCTGGGCGACGACTGGCGAGCCTTCATCGACGAGCTGGGCCTACCCGAGGATTTCCGCGACGCGGCCCTACGGCTGTGCGAACCTCGCCTCGGGTGACAGTTTCCGCATGCGGACCAGCGGCACCGGGACGCCCCCGGCGGCTTCGGTGAGCTGCTCGACGGGGTGGTATCCGGCGGCCCGATAGAGCGGCTGACCGGAAAGCGTGGCCATCAGTTCGAAGGTGGTGAAACCTTCCGCGAGCGCGGCGGCCTCGCACAGCGAGAGGATCAGGCGGCCGACACCGCGGCGGGCGAACGCGGGGTGGGTGTACATCGCGCGGATCTTGGCGGGATCGGTGGCCGGATCGAGCAGGGCGGAATCCCGGCCGGTGGAGTGATCCCCGCCGTAGAGCGTCGCGCGGCGGCTCCAGCCACCGCAGCCGGCGATCCGGCCGTCCGCCTCGACCGCGAAGTACGTGCCGTCATCGATGAGCTGGGTGTCGATGCCCATGACGGCTCGGCTGGAGTCGATCTGCTCGGGGCTGAGGAAGCCCTTCTGCAGCTCGGTGATCGCGTTCTCGACCAGCGGTGTCAGCACCGGCAGGTCCTGACGGGTCGCGGGACGGCTGGTGAAAGGCATGGCGATTCGCCTCCGATCGGTCCGTGGCGGTGCGCCACCAGGTCGACGGTCACCGGACGGTGGCCGTCAGCGCCGGCCGACGAGGTCGCCCACCTCGGTCCGGGACGAGACGCCCAGCTTCCGCAGGATGTTCGACACGTGAATGGCGGCGGTCTTCGGTGAGATGTAGAGGCGCCGGGCCAGCTCCGCGTTCGTCAGCCCGTCGCTGATCAGCACTGCCACCTCCCGCTCGCGGGGCGTCAGCGCGGCCGGCCCGGTGACCGCGGGCGGCGCGTCGGCCGGGGCCATCCCCAGCCGGGCGCGGACCTGGGCGAGCTGGGCCACCCGCCAGCCACGCCACTCGGCCAGCAACGGTGCGGCCGCCGCCACCTGAGCGGTGGCCTCCTCGCGCCGGTCGCCGGCGAGCAGGCAGCGGGCGGCGCCGACACGTACGGTGCCGCGGTTCACCGGCCCCAGGATGTGGGCCTCGGCGACGGACAGGTAGCCGGCCAGCGCTTCGGCGTGCCGGCCGCGAGCCTCCGCGAGCTGGGCGTCGACGAGCGTCCGGTAGGCGTCCCACACGTCGGCGTCGAGCAGCGCGGCCGCCATCTGGTCGAGCCGGTGCGCCGGCAGGCCGATCTCCAGTGCGGCGGAGATCAGGTCGTGGGCTTGTTCACCGCTGCGCCAGGTCTGCCCGGCCAGGGCCGTGATGAGCTCGTCCAGGGCCGCCTCGGCGCGCGGCAGGTCGCCGCGGCGGCAGGCGAGGTGGAACGTCAGGCCGGGAATCGTGGTCGGCGGGTTGTTGGGCAGCGCCGCCAGGTCGGTGATGAGCTGCCCGACCCGGTCCAGCTCGCCGGCCTCCAGGTAGAGCCCGGCGAGGAAGACCCCGTGGTAGTCGGCCCAGCGGCCCCGGCGCCGGTAGCTGCGGTCCTGCTCGCGGCCCTCCTCCAGCGCCGCGATCGCGGCGGAGAGGTCGCCGGCCCGCAACGCGAGCCGGGCCCGGCCCTGGAAGTACGTGGCCACCGCGAGCGACTCGAAGCCGGCCCGCTCGGCGGCCGCCCGCATGCGTTCCAGGATCTCGGCGTGCTCGGCCGGCGAGGTGGGCGGCTCGCCCTGCACCAGGTTGTTGAGGGCGCGGGCGGCCAGCACCCACTCGCCCGCCTTCTCGGCCTCGTCGACGAGGGCGGACAGCATCTCCCGGCCCGCGACGGCGGTCTGTGAACGGTCGATGAGCGTCGAGCCCTTTTCCACCAGCGCGGCCAGGCGGACGGACGGCAGGTCGAATTCGTCGGCCAGCGCCAGCGCGCGGTCGGACCAGAGCAGCGCGGCATCGAGATCGTCGCGCAGGTACGCCGACTGGGCGATCGCGGTCATCGCCCGCGCCTGGTCGGCGCCGGGCGGGAGCTGCGCGATCAGGGTCTCGATGTCGTGGGTCAGGGCGCGCATCTCGGCTGTCTCGCGGGACTCCCAGGCGATGCGGACCAGCAGGTACAGCGACTCGGCCCGGTCGGTCGTGGTGCTGGCGAGGTCGCGCCAGCGCCGGCCGTACCGCAGGGCGTCGTCCAGCAGGCCGGCCAGCCACGCCGCCCGGGCGGCGCCGGCGAGCAGGTCGGTGTCGTCGGGCACCTCGTCGAGGCCCATCTCGGCCAGCTGCAGGGCCTGGTAGGCGGAGCCGATGGAGAGGTAGAGCGCGGTTCCGCGGCGGGCCGCGGCGATCATGTCGTCGTACCGGCCGGCGCCGCGGGCGTGGTGCGCCACCATGGCCGGGTCGGACTTGCCGCCGGTGACGAGCACGTCGAGGGCCGCCTCGTGCAGCCGGCGGCGCTGCCGGCCGAGCATCTGATCGGCGATCGCCTCGCGCACCAGAGCGTGCCGGAACGCGAACTCGTCCTCGCCGGACTCGACCAGGACGCCCCGGGTGACCAGGTCGCGCAGCACGGCGATGAGCTCCTCCTCGCCGGTGCCGGTCACGTCGGCGAGCAGGTCGAACGGGATGCGGTGGCCGAGCACGGTGGCCGCCTCGACGATGCGGTGGCTGAGCGGCTCGAGGTCGTCGACCTGGCGGCGCAGCACGTCGGCGAGGCTCCACGGCAGCGGCTGCTCGACCAGCGCCTCCACGTCGTACCCGGGCAGCGCGCGCAGCAGCTCCTCCAGGAAGAACGGGTTGCCGCCGGTGCGGTGGTGCAGCGCCGTCGCGGCGCGCAGCGGCGCCGGGGCGCCGGTGACCGCCGCCAGCAAAGCCGCGGTCTGCGCCGGGGTGAGGCGATCCAGCCGTACGTGGGTGACGGCGTGCCGGCGTTCCATCCGGGCCAGCAGGCCGGCCACCGGCTGGCGGCGGGTCACCTCGTCCGGCCGGTAGGTCCCGATGAGCAGCCGCGGCCCGCGCTGGTCGGCGATCCGCTCGAACAGCGCCGCGCTTTCGGAGTCGGCCCAGTGCAGGTCTTCGAAGAAGATGACCGCGGGCGCGTCGCCGATCAGGTCGGCCAGGATGGCGAGACCGGTGTGCAGCCGCTCGACCGGGCTGCGCCGCGGGTCGGCGAGGGCCGCCAGCTGCTCCTCGTCGACCTCCGGGCGGCCGTCGATGGCGTCCAGGAGCACCTCGTACGGCCGGGACAGCGAGCCGGGCTCCGCCTGACCGACCAGCACCACGGTCTCCGCCGGGACGGTTGCCAGCAGCTCGTGCACCAGCCGGGTCTTGCCGATGCCCGGCTCGCCCGCGATGAGCGCGACCGCCGGCGCATGCGCGGAAGCGAGCTGCGCCAACCGGCGCAGCTCGCTCTCCCGCCCGATCATCACCGGGCTGGCACCGCCACGGATGGTTCGCACGATGCCAGGGTACCGGTGGGCTGTCCGCGGACCGCCGGGGCTTTGCCGGCCCGGCGGGCCCGCCGGGCCAGGCGCGCCAGGGTGAGCAGGCGCCCCTTGTCGGCCTCGGCGATCAGCTCACGCCGGCGGTCGTTCGCCAGCACCAGCAACAGGTCCGGGTTCATGAACATGGCTTGTCTCCTTGTCAACCGCTGATGGATCAATCCTCGGTCGACAAGGGCGCCGCCACATCGGAAGCCCCTACCTATCTTCGCTGGTCAGCGGGGCTGGCGGGCGGCCTAGGCATACCTAGACAAGCCCGGCCGCCCGTCAGTACAGCTCGCCGATCCGGTAGGTGGCCGTGCCGGTGCTGTTGTGCACCACCACCTTGATGGTGTCGGCCTCGCCGCCCTCCGGGCCCGGCCACCACGCGGCCCACAGACCGCCCGCGAAGCTGGTCTTGATCTTCCGGCCGTCGGCGAGGAGCAGGTCGACGCCGGTCACGGACGGGCCGGCCAGGCCGACGATGTTCGAATACTGGTCGTCGTCGTCGCCGACCGAGGAACTCGTCGCGACCTCGACCGTGTCCTTGGCCGGCACCGGCGGGGCGTCCTCCGTCAGGGGCATCGCGGCGAACGACTCGCCGTCCACGATCATGCACTCGATCAGGCCGGCACCGCGCTTCTGGATCAGCAGGGTCGCCATTCCCCGCTGCTCGGCCAGCACCACGTCGGACGGGCTGACCGGCCCCGAGCCGCTGCCGACGCCGCTCTCGGCACACCGGCGTGCCTGCGGCATCACCTGCTCGCCGGTGAGCGAGCCGGGCACCGGCGTCCAGGCGGCGAACGCCCGGTCCGCCGTACCCGGCAGCAGCGACGGCACCACGACCACGCCGGCCACCGCGGCGGCCGCGGCGGCGGCGAGGCCGACGACCCAGCGCCGGGCCGGCCGGCGCGTGGGCAGGGTGTTCGCGACGGCCCGGCCGTCGATGATCCGGTCGACGACCGCGTTGGCCCGGTTCCACTCGACCGCGGTCGGCTCGCGCCCGTGGGCCGGGTCCAGCACGCTCAGCTGCTCGAGATCGTTCATGATCGCTGCTCCTGGAGAGTGAGAGATTGCGGGCGGGTGGCCGAGGCGGGCTCAAGCGCCATCCGTAAGCGTTCCCGGGCCCGGCCCAGCCGCATGGCGAAGGTCGATCGGCGGCAGCCCAGCACGGTGGCCGCCTGCTCGGCGGTCAGCCCGTCGAAGGCCACCAGCGCGAGCGCCTCGCGATCGCCGGGCCGCAGGCCCCGCCAGGCGCGTTCGAGGTCGACCCGGGCGGCCGTGCCGACCGCGTCGTCGGAGTATGCCGGCCCGTCCAGCGACACCAGCCGGACGTCCAGGGCCTGGCGGCGCAGCCAGCCGCGGGTCTGGTTGGCCATCGTCCGGCGCGCCACCGCGAACAGCCACGGCCGGGCGTCCTCCGGCAGGTCATCGAACCGGCGCCACGCCGTGAGGAAGACCGTCGACACGACGTCCTCGGCCTCGCTGGGCGGGATCCGGCGCTCCACGAACCGCAGCAGGTCCGCGTAGGTCCGCTGGTGTAAGGAACGGAAGGACTGTTCTCGCGCGCTGTCGTCGCCGCTGCTCATAAGTTCCTCTCGTTCGCCGTCATACCCCCTACCTGTCCGGCCCCGTCCGCAGTGTCACACCCGGAATCTCCCCTCAGGGTGGTCACCGATGGCCAGGCCGGGCCGCCCTTACTAGCGTATTGATCATGATGAGCGCGGGGCGCGGGCGATGGACCTGATCAACAACCTGCTCGGCGGCCTGCCGCCGGTCCTGGTGTACCTCGTGGTGGGTGCCCTGGTCACCGGGGAGGTGGCGGTCACCGCCGGGCTGGTCCTGCCCTCGGCCACCGCGCTCATCGCGCTCGGCCTGCTCGCCAACGCGGGCACGGTGGGCATCGGGCCGGCGCTCGGCACCGCCGTCGGCGCCGCGTGGCTCGGCGGCACCATCGCCTACCACTCGGGCCGGCGCCTGGGCCCGGGCGCCCGCACGACCCGGATGGGCCGGCGGATCGGGCCCAAGCGCTGGGAGCGGGCCGATCGGCTGTTCGCCCGGTACGGCGGCCGGGCGGTGCTCCTCGGCCAGTGGGTCGTCGTCGCGCGTACCCTCGTCCCCCGCCTGGCCGGGATGAACGGCGTGCCGTACCGCCGCTTCGCCGCCTCGCACCTGCCGACCGCGGCCCTGTGGGCGACCTGGATGGTCGGCGCGAGTTACCTCCTCGGCGCCTCCTACGACCGGCTCGCCAGCCGGGTCGGGCACGCCAGCGGCGCGCTGGCCGTGCTGGCCGGCATGATCGTCATCCTGGTGCTCGCCGGGCGGTGGGTCGGCCGGCACCCCGATCCGGTACGGGCGTTCGGCGCGTTGCTGCTCCGGCGCGGCGCACCCGGGCTGGCGTGGCGCCGGCGGACCGAGCGGCGGCACCCCGTCCTCGGCCTGGGTGCCGATCTCGCGCTCAGCGTCGTCCCGCTGTCGTTGGTGGCCGCGCTGCTGGTGGTGGTGACGCCCACGGTGGTCCGGTTCAGCGGGCTCGACGCGGTCGACGCGACGGTCGCCGGGTGGGCGCGTACGGAGTGGACCTCGGACGGGTACCTGTTCGCGCTCACCGCCGCCAACCCCCAGCCCGAGTTCTTCCTGGCCGCGGCTGCCCTGGTCACGCTCGTAATGTGGTGGTGGTCATGGCGGCGGCAGAGCCGGCGGCTGCGCCGCGCCGACGCCGTCGACGTGTTCCGCGCGCTCGGCCCGGTCCTCCCACTTGTGATCTTCAGTGTCATCCTGGACTGGCTCGTGCCGGCCGTGCAGCGGGACCGGGCCTTCGCGCCGGACGGCTGGCGCGCCCCCGACTCCGTGGCCTTCCCCAGTCTGGCCGAGTTCGGCGGAGATCTGCCCACGGCCGACGCCCTCAGCGCGCTCGCCGGCTATGCCGCCACCGAGACCGCGCAGGTCGCCGCCACCGTCGGGCTGCTCACCTGGCTGCTGGTCCGGCGGCTGCCCTGGTCGCTGCGGGTGACCGCGTGGACGATGGCGACCGGCTACGTGACAGTGTGCGCCGGCTCGTGGATCTACCTGGGCTGGAGCCGCACGAGTGAGACGGTCGCCGCGCTGGTGCTCGGCGCCGCGTGGACGGCGCTCAACGCGGCGATCTGGTCCACCCGCCCCGCCGCCGACGGCGAATCACCCGACGACACCTCGAGCCTCCCGAGCCTCCGCCCGGCCCTCGTCCCGGGCGCGGGCGAGTAGCGCGGCGAGGCGCCGGCGGCGGCGGACGATGTGGACCCGGAACGCGGTGACGAGGGCTCCGAGCACGGCGGCGAGGGCCAGCTGCGCCCACGGCAGCGCCCAGACCGTCACGGTGGCCGAGGCGGGCCGGGTCGCTCCGGCGGCCGGGCCGCCGCCGCGGACGGAAGGGCTCACCTCGACGGTGGTGCGCAGTGGTCCCAGCCCCCAGACTCCGCCGACCCGGGTGTCGACCTCCCGGCCGCCGCCCGGGAGCATCTCCTCGATCCCGGTCCGGGCCTCGTGGTCGGCCAGGCCGAGCAGTTCGCCGGTCGTCGCCCGGCCGGTGCCGGTCACCGCGACGTTGCCGTCGTTCGTCGTGCGGTAGCGGATCCGGAGGCTGCCGGCGGCGAAGGGATTCCACGATTGCCGGTACGTGGCACTGAGGTCGTCGACGACCAGCGCCGCCGTTACCGTGCCGCTGACCCGCAGCAGGACCCGGAACCCGACCCGGCTCTCGACGGCGACCGTGCCCCCGGTGCTGGTGACCGTCGCCGCGATGCCCGCCGGGTGGTCTCCGGGCGTGGCGTCGCCGGGCACGGTGACGGTGAACGGCACGACCTTCGTCTCGTTGGCACCGACGGTGACCTTCTCCTGCACCTCGATCCAGCTGCCGCCGTCCACCGACTTCTGGTCGGACGGCAGCATGTTGAAGCGTCCCTTGTCGGTGAGGTAGCCGTCGGCCGCCTTCAGCGAGAAGACGGCGGCGCGGTCGCTGAAGTTCCGCACGGCCAGGCGGTCGGTCACCGCCCGGCCCGGGTCGAGCGTGTGCTCGGCCCACCGGCGGCCGTCCGGGCCCCGCTGGTCGGCCGGCTGGACCGACCAGGTGAGGGTCGGCTTGGCCGGCTCCGCCGTGGCGGCGGCGGGCACGATCGGCACGGTGACGAGCACGACGGCCAGCACGGCGAGCAGCCGCGGCAACGTTCGGATCATGGCGAAATCCTTCGACCAGGCTAATGGCGGGGGCCGCGTCGCCGCGGCACCCCGCCCGCACGCTATTCGAACAAGGAGAGGGTCATCGTCGAGGTGTACTTGCCGGCGGCGGCATCCGCCGGGGTGCGCAGGTACAGGCCGGCGTTGACCGAGTACGCGTCGCCGGTGACGGCCTCGGAGTCGAATGTCGACACCAGCAGTTCCTGGTCGACCAGGCCCACATTGTTGCCGGGCTGCGTCGGCTCGTCCAGGACGGTCACCACCTCCTCGCCCTCGGCGACCTGGCCGGTGTCGCCACCATCGATCAGCTTCGGCTTCCAGCCGAGGTGGCCGGCGCTGATCGGCGCCTGACCGGCGTCGCCGACGAAGTTGGTCGCGCTGCCCAGGACGGCCCACGCCGCACCGTCGGGCACCTCCTCGGGCGTACGCGTGTCGGTGACCGTCACCGTCGGCAGCGTGCCGACGAACTGGCGGACCAGCAGGGTCGAGCCGTCCTCGGACAGCGCGATGGAGTTGGCGGCGATCGACATGGCGAGCACGCCCGGCTCGTCGATCTCCTCGATGTCGACCGTCACCCGGACCTCGCCGCTGTCACCGGGCTCGGCCAGGGCCTGCGCCGGCAGCCCCAGCACCCCGGCCAGGACGGCACCGGCGGCACCGGCGACAACCAGCCGCTGGCGTTTCGAACTACTCATACAACGCTCCTTGTCCTTTGTGGTTCGTGGAGGGAGGGGAAGTCAGGCGGTGCAGGTGATGGCGGCATACCCGGCATTGTGGACGGTGGTGATCTCCTTGCCGCCCACGGTCCCGGTGGCCCGGACCTTCGCCGAGCCGGCCGGCACCGAGGCCGCCCGGGCGGCGAACGACTGGTAGGCGTTGGCGCCCGGCGCCACGGTCGCGAACGACCGCTCGCCGTAGCCGGTCTCCAGCTCGATCCGCACCGGCGTGTCGTGGTCGTTGCGGGCCTGCACGGCGACGTACGCCTTGCCCGCGAGGCACCGCGGCTGGACGGTGACGGTAGCGGGCACCACGGCCGGCTGGGTGCCCGGGTCGTCCGCCACGACCCGCCACTCCGTGACGGCGACCGCGGAGTACGTGGTCCCGTCGCCGTCGGCCCGGATCGTGGCCCGCACCCGGGGCGTGGTGACCGGGTCGAAGGTGACCTTGTTGAACGCGGTGCTGCTCGTGCCGTACGCGGACGCGCCGGTCACGTCCCGCCAGGCCGCGCCGGCCTCCTCCCAGTACTGCAGCACCCAACCGGCGGGCTCGGCCACGCCGTCGCCGCTGCCCTGCTCGGAGTCCCGCCAGAACTTCAGCTCCGTCTCGGTGATCCGCACGGGGCGCGCCCAGTCGTACTGCACCCACTGGGTCGCCGGGCGGGTGCCGGACCAGGTGCCCCAGATCTGTGCCTGGCCCGGGCTCGGCGGGTCGGCACCGTCGTTGAGGGCGGTGACGCTGTTCCAGCCGGCCGTGTACGAGGCGGTCGGGGTCGCGATCGGCCCGATGTTGCCGGTGAGCGGGCCGGACAGGTCCGCCGGGATGGTCACCGTCCGGGCGGTCTCGAGGTTTCCGGCCACGTCGAGCGCGCGGAACGACACGGTGTGCCGCTGGGAGTCCGGTGCCGCGACCGCGGCGGTGTAGGTGGTGAACGCGCCCGTGTCGATGGCGTACTCGACGCGGGCGATCCCGGAGGTGGCGTCGCCGGCGGTCACCGTGACCGCCCGGGTGCTGGGACTCACGGCGGCGGCGCTGACCGGTGCCGTGGCGTCGATCCGTACGGCGAGGTCCGCCGGCGCCGAGACGTTGCCCGCCCGGTCGGTCGCGGTCACCGCGACCGTGTGCCGGCCGTCCCCGGCGACGCTGACGTCGGCGTGCCGCACGTCTGTCGCGACGACCGGCTGGGCGTCGTCCACCGTGGACCTGATGGTGAGCCGGCCGCCCCGGTCGTCGACGCCGGCGGCGCGCACCCGCACCGCGGAACGGAACCAGCCGGCGCTACCCGCGCTGCCGCTGGGCGTGAGGGTCAGCGTCGGCGGGGTCTCGTCGCCCTCGGTGTCGCCGGGCGAGATGACCCGGACCTGCGCGGAGACGCGACCGGCGGCGTAGCCGAGCACGGTGCCCCGCACCGTGAACGTGCCGGGCTCGGCGACCTGCTCGGCCGTCACCGGGTCCCAGAAGACCGGCACCAGAAGCGTCTCGGCGCCGAACGGCACGGCGACGGTGCCGGGCAGTTCCCGCTCCCCCACCTCGACCGTCAGCGCCGGCGGGGTCACCGACTCCGGCTGCGCGGCGAGGATCTTCCATTCCTCGACCGCCACCGCCGAGTAGGTGCTGCCGTTGGTCGACGCGTCGAACGTCGCGCGCACCTGCGTGGTGGTGACCGCGTCGAACGTGGTGTTCTGGAAGCCCTGCGTGCCGGTCGGGTAGCCGCTGGGGTTCGGCACGTCGGCCCACTGCGCGGTGCCGAGGTTCCAGAACTGGATGCGCCAGCCGGCGGGTGCGGCGACGCCCACTCCGCTGCCCTGCGGCTGGTCGTTCCAGAAGTCAATCTGCGAACCGGAGATCCGCATCGGCTGGTCCCACGTGTACTGCACCCACTGCTGCGGCGGGTTGCTGCCGGTCCAGGTCCCCCACATGTCGGGCGGCAGCGGGTTCGACCGGACGATCTCGTCGTTGAGCGCCTTGACCCAGTACTGGGTGGGCACGGGCTCGTTGGAGACGGCTACCTTCGCCTCCTGCGCGATGTTGGGCCGGGGCGTGGGGTCGGCCACCTTGGCGGGCGTCGGCGTGACGGCCCTGATCCGGGGCGGGGTCTGCGTGTCGTCCCACTCGACCCGGTCGATCGCCACGGAACGGCGGAAGTGTCCGCCGCCCACGGCGTCGGCGGTGTGGTACGCCAGGTACCACTGGCCGTTGAACTCGAGGATCCCCGGGTGGCTCGTCGTCGAGGAGACCGGCCGGAGCACGGTGCCGCGGTAGGTCCACGGCCCCTCCGGCGACGCGGCCGTCGCGTAGGCGATGCAGGCGTGGTAGTTGGCCGGGGTGCAGGCCGAGGCCGGGCCGGCGTTGTTGCCGGCGTACGCCAGGTAGTAGGTGCCGCCGCGCTTGAAGATCCACGCCGCCTCGAAGAAGCCGGTCAGGCCGGTGACCGTGCGCTGGGCGCCGACCGGGGTCCTCATGTCCGGCTGGAGCTCCAGCATCCGCAGATTGCCGAACGAGCCCCAGTAGACGAACACCCGCCCGTCGTCGACCAGGACGGTCGGATCGATGTTGTGGATGGTGTTGGCCGCGGGCACCCGCTGGGAGATGATCGGCCCGCCCGCGTGATCGGTCCACGGCCCGGTCGGGCTGTCCGAGACGGCCACGCCGATCGCGAACTTGTCGGCCGCGGGGCTGTCCCGCTCGTTGATCGGTACGTACCAGTAGTAGCGCCCGTCCCCGCCGCGAACCACCTGCCCCGCGTACGCGCGTCCCGGGGTCGCCCAGGCGAAGACCTGTTCCGGGCGCATCAGCGACGGGTAGTGGGTCCACTGCCCGGCGGTGACGTCGCCGGTCTTGAAGGCACCCCACTCGTTCATGATGAAGTCGTTGGTGGACGGTCCGGCCTCGTCGTGGCCGGTGTAGATGTAGAGCTCGTCGCGGCCGCTGGAGTTGCCGGGGGCGCCGGCCGGCACCACCACCGGCGCCGGGTCGGCCGAGTAGTAGCTGCCGTCGCCGATGAGGGGATTGCGGGTGTTGGTGAAGGTGCGCGGGTCGGCGGCGGCCGGCGCGGCGAACGCGACCAGGCTGCCGGCGACGAGAGTGAGGGCCGCCGCGGCGGCGCGCCATCCGATGGTGTGCACGGTGCCGATCTCCTTCGTTCGAGGGGGTTGGTGGCGGCGCCGGTCGGGCGCCGCCACCACGAAGGGGCGAACTAGCCGCAGCTGATCCCGCCGTAGGGCGCGGGGATCTGGGCCGTCACCGGTTGGCCGCCGACGGTTCCGGTGACCTTCACCGTGGCGGTGCCGGCCGGCACCGTCTTGGCGCGGGAGTTGAACGCCTGGTAGGCGGCCTTCCCGGGGGCCGTGCCGGTCACCGTGCGCGACCCGTACGGCGTGCTCAGCTCGATGGTGAGCGGCACGTCGTCGGCGTTGCGGGCGTTGACCGACACGTAGGCGTTGCCGCCGACGCACTGCGTACGGGCCAGCACCTCGACGTCCCAGGCCGGGCCGCCGTCGCCGACGGTGAGGGTCAGCGTGGTCTTCGTCGCGCCGGCGGTGCCGACGTAGTCGGGCCGGATCAGGTCGCCGATGACGGTGTAGCGACCGGGGGTGTTGACGATGGTCGAGTCGAAGTCCCAGTCGACGCCGACGGCCTGGTTGTCCCGGGATCCGTCGTTGTAGGAGACCTCCACCTTGTCGGGCAGGTAGGGCTGCTCGCCCACCGCGACGGTCTGCTGGAACGCCTCGGCACCCTGGATCGAGATGCCGCCGGAGGACATCTCCGGCCGCACGTAGACGCGGGCCTCGGCGACCAGGCCGTAGGTGTCGTTGGCGCCGTAGACCACGAACGGGTCGACGTTGGGCTCCGCGACCAGCTCCGGCGCGATCGGCTGCCAGGTGAACCCGATCTTGCCGCGGGCGCCGCTGGCGTAGATCCCGTCGAGCTCACGCGGCAGGGTGGGCACCTGGCCCACACCGGTCCGGATGAGCACCGGCGAGCGCACCGAGTCGACGGTCTCGCCGTTGGCCCGCCAGCGCAGCACGCCCGTGCCCGCGCCCTCGCCCTGCACACCCCAGATGCGGACGCGCAGCAGGCCGGCCGTGATCGGTGCGAAGTCGAAGTGGTTGGCGGTGTTGACGGCCAGGCCGTCGGCGTAGGTCGAGCCCTTGGTGAGGGTGACCGGGGTCCAGGTGGTGCCGTTGGTGGAGGACTCGATGGCGTAGGTCGTGGCCGTGGGCCGGCGGGTGCCGCCGTTGTCGTCGTACCAGTAGATGTCGGTCGAGGACAGCCGCACCGGCGAGGTCCACTGGTACTGGATCCACGCCTCCTGCTCGGGGCTGGTGCCGTTCCGGTCCTGGCCCCAGGTGCCCCAGCCGTTGCCGGCACCCGGGCTCGAGGTGCTCGGGGTGGTGGCCTCGTTGACCCGCTGGTGGCTCTCCCACGGCGAGGTGCCGCTGGTGGTGATCGTCGCCGAGGAACCGAACTCCGCCACGACGGCCCGCTTGGCGAGCGTCACGGCCACGGTCGCCGCGGTCCGTTTCGCACCGTCGTCGGCGAAGAAGCGGAACACGTAGTCGCCGGCGACCGTGCCGGTCACCCGGGTCGTGAGCGCCTTCGCGTCGGCGAAGATGACGCCGGCGCCCGGTGGTGCCGAGACGGTCTCCCAGCCGGTGGCGAGGTCGTTGTCGTAGGGGATGCCGTCGTCGGACGCCGTACCGACGAGCTTGGTGGACAGGTTGCCGTCCGCCGATCCGTCGCGCGCCGCGGTGACGACCGGTGCCTGGTTGGCGACGGGTGGCACGTCCCGCCCCGAGTCGTGCACCTTGATCTCGGAGATCGCGGTGAAGAAGGTCGGGTTGTCGGTGAAGGCGATGCGGATCTTGTTCGAGGTCACGGTGCTGAAGAGCGCCTCGTTGAATTTCGCCGAGGGGATGGTCGGGTTCTTGAACTGGCCCGGCACCTCCTTCCAGCCGCCGCTGCCGTCGGGCACCTGGACCCACCAGCGCGCGGGCTCGCGGTAGCCGCCGGCCTGCCGGTCGCTGACGAAGAACGCCTTCACGTTGTCGAACGACTTGGCCGAGCCCAGATCGAGCTCGACATAGCCGTTCTTCCCGGTCGCACCGTAGTTGCCCCAGTACGGCTCGTTCGCGGTGACGCCGTCGGTCACGGCGCCCAGCGACACCGGCCGCTCGGTCTCCTTGATCGCCCCGGGGGTGTGGTTCATCGAGGTGCTCAGTCCGGGGGTGTGGAACTCCCGCCATGGCGTCGGCCGCGCGCCCTGCTGGGTGTACGACGAGCCGAGCTTGGCACCGGCAGCCAGGTTCGGCGCGTCCTCGGTGAGGTCGATGCCGGCCGTCTTGAGGTAGTCGACGACGCGGTCGTCCTGGATCGGGGTGTCCACCGCGCTCGGGAAGTTCGTCGCCGTCGTCGCGGTGAAGGTGACGGTCAGCCCCTGCTCGGCCTGGACCTGCCTGGTCTTCGGGTCGTAGGTGAGCTTGCCGAGCTTGTCGGTGCTGACCTTCTTCTCCCCGTTCAGGAACAGGCTGTAGCCCGCGCCCAGGCCGTACTCGGTGCCGTCGGGGTCCCAGACGACCGTCACGTCCTGCCCGTGGTAGCGCAGGTTGTTGGCCATGAAGTGGTCGTAGCCGAGCGCGATCGGCGACAGCTCGATCTTGTCGTCGGAACGCGGCTGGAGCCCGGCCATGTCCTCGACGAAGATGTAGTTCATGTTCCCGAGCATCACGTGGTTCGGGTTGTTGCGGGTGAAGGTCTTGGTGGCCGCGTTCCAGTTGGAGTAGTACTCCGCCTGGTTCGCGACCCGCAGGTCGGCACCCGGGTAGGTGCTCCACGCCATCCAGTCCAGCAACCGCTTGGCGTAGGCCGGGGTGACGTACTTGTGCGCGGGGTCGTAGTGGCGCAGCGCGGAGCGGACGCCGCGGTACTGCACGGTGAAGTTGATGTTCGAGAAGTTGTTGGAGCCGCCGATCCCGTACGCCGCCCGGTCGTACTGGTTGGCGGTGTAGAACGGGAAGATCGGGAAGTTGTCGCCGTAGGTCAGGAAGCGGAACCCGTCGACGTACTTCTGCCACTGGTCGAACGGGATCAGGTTCTGGGCGTAGACGTCGTAGAGGTTCGACTCCTTGGCCGGCACCAGGTCGCGGGCCGACGCGGGCAGCGGGTTGGCCCGGCCGTTGGAGCTCGCCGCGCTGGTGGCGCCGTGCGACGTGCCGGCCAGGAACATCCGCGTGTCGGGGCTCCACAGCCGGTTGAGGACGGCGTCGCGGACGCCGTCGGCGCCGGCGGCCAGCTGGTCGACCTTGGCCTGGTCGGCGCCGGAGATCTGGTAGAGCTGCCGGGCCGCGTCCAGCGCGCCCCACACGTACGCCGATTCCGGGCGCTCGAGGGTCTGCGCGCCGGGTGCGCCGGCGTTGGCCTTCGGGAAGCCGAAGGAGATCGCGTCGGCGTCGTTGCCGGGCATGTAGTTGGTGTCGTAGGCGATGAGCTTGTCCTTGTTGCCGTCGTAGTGCTCAAGCTGCCCGACGCCGTCGCCCTCGAAGTAGGTGGCGAACTTCCCGGCGATCTCCTTGCCACCGCCGTGCACGTTGTAGGCCTCGATCCCGGCCGTGCCGACGTACTGCGAGTAGTGGTTGTTCCAGCTCGTGTGGCCGGGGCTGTCCAGGAAGGCCGAGGAGCCGGACAGCTCACCGATGTTGAGGATCTGCCCGTACGGCAGATAGGGCGTGCGCAGCCACTTGGTGTCCTGCAGGTGCATCGGCTGGGTCAGCGCCACGGCGTTCTGATAGAGGTTGACCCCCTCTATCGTCGCCGGATACTGGTAGACGTGGCCGGTGGCGTTGGCGTCGAGGCTGTTGTAGCGCTCGCCCCACCAGCGGTAGACGATGGCCTTCTCCAGCGCCGGGTCCGGCACGTCGATGTAGGGGACGTCCTGCGCCCATTGGCGGTTGAAGGCGGTGATGCCGGTGCGCACGGCCACGGCCGGCGACAGCCCGGCGTAGTCCCGGTAGCTCTCCACCGTCTTCGGCAGCGTCGCCGAGGAGACCGCGCCGACGACCGACAGCGACAGCGAACCGCCGGCGGGCACGGTGACCTCACGGTCGAGATTGGTTCCGGTACGGGTGAAGCCCGCGCCGGTGAGGCCGACCCGGATCGTGTCCCACGCGGTGTCGCGGAGGCCGTTGTTGGCGCCGCTGGTGATCGTCCGGGTGCCGGTGAGCTCGGCCGCGCCCTGGCCGGGCTGGGTGGCCAGGGGCGAGGCGGCGCGGACGGTGAAGGTCGCCGCGGACCCGCCGGGGTTGGTGAAGGTGATGGCGGTGACCGCGACGTTGTCGTAGGTGATGAACTTCGTCAGATCGGCGGAGACACCGGTGCCGCCGACGGTGTAGCGGCTCTTGGCGTGGCTCGGCGCGTTGAACCGGTTGGCGTTCACCTCGGTGACCGTCTGCCCGGGCACGGTCACGGTGTAGAGGTTGCCGAGGTTGTTGGGGCCGCCGACGAACGCGCTGCCCGCGAAACCCATCACGGTGAAGTTGTTGTTGCTCGCGCCGCGCAGGTAGAGCGAGCGGCCCCGGGTCATCAGCACCGCCGACCCGAGCGTCCCGGGCACGCCGAGAACGCGGTCGAGATAGTAGTCCGTGCCGCCGGCCGCCAGGTCCTTGGCGAAGATCGACTCGTGCATGTTCGCCGCGGTGAACGGCACGCCGGGCTTGAGCTGGTTGGCGACGTCGCCGAGGTTGCTGTACGCCGGGTCTCCGATGTCCATGACGTGGCTCTGGCCGTCGGTGTAGACCCCGACGTCACCTTCGTTGCCGGGCAGGACCGGGCCGGCGGCGTGGGCCGGAGTCGGCAGGCCGACCGCCGCGCCCGCCACCACCAGCGCAGTCAGGGCGGCCCAGACGGGCGCCCTTCGCACGCGTCTATGTGTCATGGTGCTTCCTCCTTGATCTCGCGGAGCGTGGGGAGCCAGACGCGCATCGTCGAGGGTCCGCGGTTGGCCCAGGCGTGGTATTCGACCAGCGGCACCTCGTCGGGCTCCGCCGCCAGCACGGGGGCCGACTCGCGCGGGTCGGTTCGATAGGGCCAGTCGCCGTCGTCCGGGCGCCCGCGCCGGCAGCGCACGGTGACCCTGCCGTCGGTCAGGCGCGGCGGCCGGCTGGCGTCGATGTGGAGCTCGTCGACGGTCTCGACGCCCGGCACGTCGGTCGATTCCAGGGCGAGCACGAGCGGGCCGCGCTCCACCGCGACACAGCCCCGGACCGCGTCGATGCGCGAGTCCGGGTAGGTGAACCGGGGCGCCATCGGCAGCGACAGCACCACCTCGTCGCCGCGCCGCCAGCTCCGCCGCTCGGTGACGACCCCGGGCGCGACCGGCCGGGTGTCCCCGTCGACGGTCAGCGTCGCGCCCCGGGTCGCCCAGCCCGGCACCCGCAACGACAGCGACCAGGGGTCCTCGTCGTCGCTGTCGATCCGCACCCGGATCTCGCCGTCGCGGGGGTAGTCGGTCGCGACGGTCACGCACAGGTGCCGCCCGTCGGCGCGGCGGTGCTCGACCGTGCCGGGCATGTACTGGTGCAGCTGCAGACCCTCGTCGTCGGAGGTGGCGACGTACGCCGTCAGGCTCGCCAGGGTGCGGGCGACGTTGGTCGGGCAGCAGGAGACCTCGAACCAGGGCGCCCGCTGCGAGGCGGCCGCGCGCAGGCTGGGCCGGTCGGTGTCGGGCGAGGTGCCGAGCTCGCGGCGGTGCAGCGTGTTGGCGTAGAAGAAGCTTCGCCCGTCCGCCGCGGGCGAGGTCGCCACGACGTTGAAGAGGGTCCGCTCGATGAGGTCGGCGCACCGGGGGTCGCCGTCGGCCAGCAGCAGCCGCCACGCGACCATCACCGAGCCGATGCCGGCGCAGGTCTCGGAGTACGCCCGGTCGGGCGGCAGCACCCAGTCGCCACCGAACGCCTCGTCCTGGTGGCGGGAGCCCTGCCCGCCGGTGATGTACGTGCGCCGGGTCACCGCGTTCTGCCACTGGTTACGCACCGCCTCCAGCAGGCCGGCGTCCTTCAGCTCGACCGCGACGTCGGCCGCGCCGGCGGCGAGGTAGTTCGCCCTCGACCGCGTGCCCACGAAGGACGGTCGCCTCCCGTACCGGCAGCTCGTCCTGGAAGTACTCCCGGCCGAACTCCACGTCGCTGAGCCGGCCGTGGCCCCTGCGGTCGACGAAGAGGGCGGCCTGCGCCAGGTAGCGGCCGTCCTCGGTGACCCGGGCGAACTCCACCAGCGCGGTCTCGATCCCCGGATGACCGCAGACGCCGTCGATGCCGTCGGGCCCGAACGTCTCGCACAGGTTGTCGGCGGCCCGGCGGGCGATCTCCATCAGGCCGTCGTCGGCGCCGGGACGCGTCCGGGCACGGGCCACCGCGGCTTGCAGGAGGTGACCGACGCAGTAGATCTCATGGCCCCACTCGAGGTCGGACCAGCGCGGTGCCTGACCGGGACGGCCGAACTTGGTGTTCAGGTAGCCGTCGGATTCCTGTGCCGCGGCCACCCGGTCCACGACGGCCCGGAACCGCGATTCGAGGGCCGCGTCGCCGGTCCGGCCGATCTCCCAGGCCAGCGCCTCGAGGAACTTGTAGATCTCCGAGTCGGAGAACTCGCGGCCGCGACGCTCCCCGGGCAGGCCGCCCCGGACGGCGAGATCGAAGTTCCGGATCCAGCCCTCGCGCTCCAGCCAGTGCTCGATGTGCGCGAGGCTGGCCGCACCGTTGACCGATTGGCGCTCGGCCCAGAATCCGCCCGTGATCCGGACTTCACCCAACCCGAGCGGCCGGAGCCGGCCTCGGACGGGCAGGACGGGCGCGGCCACAGCTGCGGTGACTGTCATGCCTAGCCTTTCAGCGCGCCGGACATGAAGCCGCGCACGTAGTGTCGTTGAAGCAGGAGGAACAGGACGATGCACGGCAGGGCCAGCACGACGACGCCGGCTTCGGTCGCCCCGTAGTCGACGACGCCCTGGACCTGGCCGCGCAGGTTGGACACCGCGAGCGGGAGCGTCATGCGCTCGGTGTCGTTGATGAGGATCAGCGGCGCCATGAAGTCGTTCCACGCGGCCAGGAACGAGAAGAGCCCGACCGTGATGAGGCCCGGCTTCACCGCGGGCAGCAGCACCCGCCACAGCGCGCCGAACGACGAGCAGCCGTCGACGGTCGCGGCCTCGTCGAGCTCGCGGGGCACCGCTTCGAAGGAGATCCGCATCAGGAAGGTGGAGAACGGCAGCTGGAACATCGTGAGGACGAGCGCCACCCCGACCAGCGAGTTCTCCAGCCCCACCTGGTTGAGCAGCACGTAGAGCGGGATCAGCAGCGTCGCGTACGGGACCATGAGGATGGCGAGCGTGACCATGAACAGGATGTCCTTGCCGGGGAAGCGGAAGCGCGCGAACGCGTAGCCGCCGAACAGGGACGTCAGCAGCGTCAGCACGACCGTGAGCACCGAGACGAACACCGAGTTCGCGATGTAGCGCCAGATGCCGGCCTGGTAGCCGGCCAGCGTCTCGTAGTTGCCGAACCCCCAGCCGTCCACCTGGTTGGTGCCGGCCTGCGGGGAGATCGAGGCGACCGCGGTCCAGACCAGCGGCGCCAGGAAGATCAGCCCGACCGCTCCGGTGAGCACCCAGTAGGGCGTTCGCAGCGCGATGCCGGCGATGGTGACACCACGCGGCTTGCCCGGGCGGGCCGGGGCCCCGCCGCTCGGCACCGCGCTCCCGGCGGCGGTCGAGGTGGGACTCGAATCGACAGCCATCGCGTCAGCTCTCCTCGGACCGGAAGGCGCGCATCTGCAGCGCGTTGACGACAATCAGGCCGAGCAGCGCGATGACCGAGATGGCCGCCGCCACCCCGAGGTCGTTCTGCCCTTGGAACGCCACCATGTAGATGAGCTGGACAACGGTGATCGTGCTGTTGTCCGGGCCGCCCTTGGTGAGGATGTAGAACTGCTCGAAGGCCAGCAGGGAGCCGGTCACGCAGAGCACGGTCGTCAGCGCCAGGGTGGGGCGCAGCAGCGGCAGGGTGACCCTCGTGAAGGTCTGCCAGCGGCTGGCGCCGTCCGAGCGGGCGGCCTCGAACACGTCCGCCGGTATGCCCTGCAGGCCGACCAGCATGAGCACCATGTAGAAGCCCGCGTAGCGCCACACGATGAGGAAGATCGTCGAGAGCAGCGCCGCGGTCGGTGAACCGAGGAACGTGAAGTCCCAGCGCTCCATCAGGGGCGCCAGCGGGCTCGCGTACGGCGAGTAGAAGACGTAGAACAGCAGGGACGCCGACGCCAGCCCCAGGGCGCTGGGGATCAGGAACGACGCGCGCAGCAGGTTGTTCCACCGGCTCGACTCCTGCACCAGCAGGGCCAGGCCCAGCCCCAGGACCAGCAGCAGCACCGTGGCGAGCACTGTGTACTTGACGGTGAAGACGACCGAGTCGGCGAAGAAGCGGTGGTCGAGAGCCTTGGTGAAGTTGTCGGGTGCGTTGATCCCCTGGTCGCCGGTGAGCAGCGGCCATCGCGACACCGACATCTTGATCACCAGCAGCAGCGGCAGCGCGAACAGCGCCACCACGAAGATCGTCGTCGGAGTCGCGTAGAGCCAGCCGAGCAGGGCGTGACGGCCGCGGGGTCGCGCGCGGCCCCGCGGCGCGTTGACGCTCATGGAAACCTCTCGTTCGTTCAGCGCTCGTTCGTGCAGCGCTCGTTCGTTCAGCGGTGGACGGCTACTGCTTGAGCACGGCGGTGATCTCGCCGTTGTCCTTCTGCGGGTCGCCGCCGCCGTTGAGCACCTGGTCGCGCACCAGGGTCAGCCACGGGCTGCTCGGCGCGTTGAAGGCCTGCTGGAAGTTCAGGGCGACCGGGGTGTCGCCCTTGCCGGCCACCTCGTTGATGGTGACCAGCCGCGGGTCGGCGGCGGCGTACTTGTTGTTGGCGAGGTCGGAGCGCGAGACCACGTCCTTGTTCTTCGCCAGCACCTCCACCTGGGCGGCGTCGGACATCATCCAGCTCAGGAAGTTCCAGGCCTGGGCGGCCTTCTTCGAGTCCTTCGACACGCCGATGCCGTCGCCACCGACGAAGGTGGAGGCTCCGCCGCCAGGGCCGGGGATGCCGGCGACACCGACGTCGAACGGGGTCGAGGAGAGCAGCGTGGCCGGGTACAGCATCAGGCCGACCTTGCCCTCGGTGAACGCGGCGGTCCACGTCGGGCCGGTCTCGCCGGCCGAGGACGGCAGCACCGCGCCGGACTTCCACAGGTCCCGCCAGGTGCTGTAGACCTTCTGGGCGGTCGGGTCGCCGAGCTTGGACTCCTTGCCGTCCTCGCTGAGCACCTCGCCTCCGCCGGCCCAGATGGACGGGAACCAGGTGAAGACCAGGCATCCGCCGCAGTTCAGGCCGGCCGCGGTGCCGTAGACCCCGTCCTTCTTCAGCGCCTGGACCGCCTTGGCCGCGGTGGCGTACTCCTCGAGCGTGGCCGGGGCCTTCTCCGGGTCCAGTCCGGCGTCCTTGAACAGCTTCTTGTTCCAGAACAGCATCGACAGGTCCAGGACGAACGGCAGCACGTGCGCCTTGCCGTCGACCGTGCCGGCCGACAGGTGCCCCTTGTTGATGGAGTCCTTGAAGCCGAGGCCGTCGATGTTCGCGCTGATGTCCTGGAACAGTCCCTGGTTCACCCAGTTCGGCACGTAGACGATGTCCGCGGCGAAGAGGTCCGGAAGGCCGCCCGCGCCGGCCGCGGCACCGACCTTCGCGACGTAGTCGTCGTTCGGCACCACGGTCAGCTTGACCTTGTTCTGGTGGCTGGTGTTGTAGGCGTCGACCAGGAGCTTCGCCTGCTTCTCCAGCGGCGCCCGGGTCCAGAGGGTGAGCTCGCTGCCGTCGTCGACGCCGTTGGGTCCGGCCTCGGCCGCGCCCTTGCCTTCCTTGTCGTCGCCGCCACAGGCGGCCATGCCGAAGGTCAGTGTCATCGCAAGGACGCCGGCCAGGGAACGCACGGCGGTTCGTCTGCTCAGGATTCCTATCATTGATGGTCCTCCTCGGATCTATCGGGTCTGGCGAAACGCCTGTCCACATAGCTGACATCGAGGGACGACTACGGGCCGAACGGCGTGTCGCGCCGCGTGAGGGCACGCCGGGTCGCCGGATCGCCGTCGCAGTCCGCCCGCGCCGAAAACCTTTTCGGGAATTCTGGCTGCCTGTTACGGTCGTGTCAACAGCTTGATTTCGGCGCCCCCGCAGGGCCCATCCCCCGCAGGCGTCCACGGTGCACCCGACGGGCCGACGCGGGCACGCCGAAACATCGTCCGGGATTTCGGCAGGCGGGTCAGCTGGTGCGTGCGGTCGAATCGCGCATCACGACGCGACCCGGAAACTGCTCCGAGGTGGGCGCGGCGCCGCCGTCGATGGCCGCGAAGAGGCTCCGGCCGGCGGCCGCTCCGAGGCGTTCGAGGTTCATGTCGATGCTGGTCAGGCGGGGCCGGGAGTGCGCAGCGACGGCTTCCCAGTTGTCGAAGCCGAGCACCGAGATCGAGCCCGGCACGTCCCGCCCGAGGTCGCGCAGCGCCTCCAGGACGCCGCGCGCGATCTGATCACTGCCGCAGAACACGGCGTCGACCTCGGGATGCCGCTCGGCGACGATGTGCGCCGCGGCCCGCCCCCAGGTCTCGTCCCACGACCCGTAGTAAGGCCGGCCGCCGAGCATGGTCAGGCCCGCGTCGGCGAGCGCGGCCACCGCGCCCTCGGCACGGTCCCTGGCCGCCTGGAACCCGGCGTCACCGGTGATGTGGGCGACGTTGCGCCGGCCGCACGCCAGCAGGTGCTCGATGGCGAGCCGCCCGCCGGCCACGTTGTCGACCGTGATCGAGATATCGTCCGAGTTCGCGGATGAGGCGTAGACGTACACGACCGGCACGGGGATGGTGCCGACCAGCGGGGGCCGGGGGTCGGTGCGGGAGCCCACCACGATCAGGCCGTCGACCCGCCGGGACAGCAGCGCGCGGACGTGGTGCGCCTCCCGGATCGCGTCGCCGCGCGCGTCACACAGGAAGACCGAGACCGGCCCGGCCCCGAAGGCGTCCTCCGCACCCATCAGGATGGGAATGGAGAAGCGCCCCTCCAGGTCGCTGGTCAGCAGGCCGACGGTGCCGGTCCGGCCGCCGAGCAGCCCGCGGGCGAGGGCGTTCGGCGCGAAGGAGAGCAGCGCCGCGGCCTCCAGCACCCGCTCCCGGGTGGCCGCCTTGACCTCGTCGCGTCCGTTGATGGCCTTGGACGCGGTCGCCACGGACACCCCGGCGAGCCTCGCGACATCGGTCAGCGTGGGCACCCGGCCGGCAGGGCTCCCCGCCTCAGTGCTCATGTGACTTTCCCTCTCAGCGACCGGCCCGCGCGGTGCGCCACGACAGGGCCGCTGCCGAAACCCTTTTCGGCGAGTTTCGCTACCGTACCGGGCCTCACGAAGCCGTGCAAAGCCCGTGTTTGCACCGGTTGACGATAACCAACCGATTCGTGCCATCTGAGCGGGCGGTATCCCCGAAAACCCCGTCGAAACTCCGGCGCGGGCAGCGCGGCACGGCGGTCAGCCGAGGCGGACGCCGGTCGTCTTCGTGACCCTCGCGGACGGCACACCCTGCGTCCCCATCGGCATGCGGGCCGCGCCGAGGGTCGCCGCCGGGCTTTCGGACTAAAAGTGAATCATTCTCGCGGACGTCTTGACAGGAATCGAAGCTGAGCAGAGTCTTTGGTCACATTTCCCGCTGCCGGCTCCACCGATCCGGCGACAGTGAAGTAGGTGCCGCCATCCTCTCCCCCGCACTTCGCCGCCGGTCCGATCGCACGCGTCGCTCGGTCGCGCTGGCCCTCGCCGTCCTGCTCCCCGTGGCCGCCGTCTCGGTCCCGTCCGGCCCGGCCGCCGCCGCTACCAAGATCACCGCAGCCACCGACGCCCTCGACGGCACGTGCACCACGCTGCAGGCGTACGACGGCTCCAGCTCGATCGGCTACGTGGTGCGCAACGGGGCCGGTTACGCCTTCACCAGCTCCGCCACGGCCGCCACGCCGTTCCGGCTGGAGGCCACCCAGCTCTCCCGGTACGAGCTGTTCGACAGTTCCGGCGCCCCGGCCTACCAGAGCGTCGTCGGCGCCATCCTGGCCGGCGACGCGTACGGCGACCGGGCCGACTGGACGGTGAGCGCGAGCGGCGACCGGTACCGCTTCACCTCCACCGCGACCGGCCAGATCATGGGCTCCTTCCTGTGGAACCTCGGCGCGGGCGGCACCTCGCACACGATGGCGCTGGCCACGGCCACCGGCTGCTTCACCCCGCCCGACATCGCCACGGGCGTCTCCGGCACCGCCGCGCCCGGGGTGGACAGCAGCGGAAAGCTCGTCGGCACGATCGACGCGCACGCCCACATCACCGCCGGCGCCGCGTTCGGCGGACAGTTGCACTGCGGCGAGGCGTGGGCACCCGGCGGCGTACGGTCGGCCCTGGCCGGTTGTGGCACGCACGCGAGCCTCAACCTGGGCGCGATTCTCGAGGGCGTCATCGGCGGCACCGACATCCTGAACTCCGCCGAGGACGGCTGGCCGACCTTCGGCGACTGGCCCCAGCACAACTCGCTGCTGCACGAGCAGTCGTACTACCGGAGCATCGAGCGGTCCTGGCGGTCCGGCCAGCGGGTGATGAATGCCCTGCTCGTCGCCAACCGGGTGCTCTGCGACCTCTTCCCGTATCGCGACACGTCGTGTGACGAGATGGCGCAACTCCGGGTCCAGTCCACCTACCTGTACTCGATGCAGGACTACATCGACGCCCAGTCGGGTGGCGCGGGCAAGGGCTGGTTCCGCATCGCCAAGACGCCCGCCCAGGTGCGCAGCATCGCCGCGCAGGGCAAGCTGGCCGTGCTCGTCGGCGTGGAGAATTCCGAGATCTTCGGCTGCCGCGAGATCAAGGACGTCGCGCAGTGCACCACCGCGAACATCGACGCGGGCCTCAACGAGCTGCAGGCCCTCGGGGTCTCCGGCCTGTACCCGGTGCACAAGTTCGACAACGCGTTCGGTGGCACCCGCTTCGACGCCGGTGTCACCGGCGCGGCGCTCAACCTGGGCAACCTGATCTCCACCGGCCACTGGTGGACCGCGACCAGCTGCACCGGACCCTCCGACAACGAGCAGCCGCTCGTCAGCGACGACTTCGCCGAGCTCCTCAAGCTCGGCCCCCTCAACCTGCCCGCGGGCGCGATTCTGCCGGTCTACCCGAGCGGCAAGATCTGTAACACCCGGGGCCTCACCTCGCTGGGCACGTACCTGATCAAGCAGATGATCACCCGCGGCATGATCATTCACATCGACCACATGGGGGTGAAGACCGCGCAGGCCGTGCTCGACCTGGCCGACGCGGCCAACTACCCCGGCGTGACCTCGGTGCACTCGTGGTCGGACCTGGGAATCATCAACCGGATCCTGGCCCGGGGCGGATTCGTCGCCACCTACGCCCACGCGGCGCACGACGCCGGTGACGGCGAGAAGGACTTCGTCACCGAGTGGCGCGACAACCGGGCCCTGTCCAACGGCGGCTCGATCACCGGGTACGGGTTCGGCAGCGACGTCAACGGCCTGGCCATGCAGGCCCCGCCGCGCCTCAACGCCGCGGCCAGCCCGCTGACCTACCCGTTCACCGCGCCGAACGGCACCACGGTGAACAAGCAGTCCTACGGTTCGCGGACCTTCGATCTCAACACCGACGGCGTCGCCCAGTACGGCCTCTACGCCGACTGGACCACCGACCTGATCCGGCAGGCGGGCAGCGACGGCCCGGCGCTGAAGGCGCAGCTGATGAACGGCGCCGAGGCCTACACCCGGATGTGGGAGAAGGCGATCGACGCCGCCTGACACGGCCGGCGACGGGCGGCGGCGCTCCGCGATTTCGCGGGGCGCCGCCGCTTCGTGTTGTCAGTCCCGGCACACATAGGCATACTTCGATGAACTGCGAACCCGGAGATGCCCATGCCCATGTCGCCGTCCCGGACCAGGATGCTCGTCGCGGCGACCGCGGCGACCGCGTCGGCCGTGCTGGCCGGCTCCGCCGTCGCCGTCGCCGCGCACGCCGCGGCGGCCGGCTGCGCCGTCACGTACACGGTCACCTCCCAGTGGACGGGCGGGTTCGGCGCGAGCGTCGAGCTCAAGAACCTCGGGGATCCGCTCACCGGCTGGACCCTGACCTGGTCGTTCGGCGCCGGCCAGCAGGTGACCCAGGCGTGGAACACCACCGTCACCCAGAGCGGATCAGCGGTGACGGCACGCAACGCGGCCTGGAACGGCGCCGTGCCGACCAACGGCAGTGCCAGCATCGGCTTCAACGGTTCGTGGAGCGGCGCCAACCCGGCACCGGCGAGCTTCGCGCTCAACGGCACGACCTGCACCGGCGGCGTGACCCCGCCGTCGGCCAGCGCCACACCGTCGGCCAGCGCCCCGCCGCCCGGCCCCGTGCTCACCCGGGTCCACACCGCCGGCCGGGTCAAGGCCGACGGCGACGCGGTGCGGTACAGCTGGCCCGGCGTCTACTTCGAGGGCCGGATCCGGGGCACCGGGGTGGGTGTCGTGCTGAACGACTCCGCCGCCGACTACGAGGTGCAGGTCGACGGCGCGACCGTCGCCACGCTCGTGACGCCCGGCCAGACCACCCGGTGGGTCAACGGCCTGAGCGACGCCGAGCACGCCGTACGCCTCGTCAAGCGCAACGAGAGCCCGTGGAGCGGCAGCGAGTTCGGCGGCTTCGTCGCCGCCCCCGGCGGCGCGATCCTCGCCAAGCCGGCCGCGCGGGCCCGGCAGATCGAGTTCATCGGCGACTCGCTGACCGCCGGCTACGGCAACACGTCCACCAGCCGGGACTGCGACGGCAACCAGGTGAACCGCACGACCAACACCGACATCGGGTACGGCCCGCTGACCGCGCCGGCTCTCCGCCGACTACCAGGTCAACGCGATCTCCGGCCGGGGGATGGTGCGCAACTACAACGGCGGCGAGCCGGGCACCGACTACCGGACCTACTACGACCGGGCGCTGCTGAACGTGGCCGGCGACGTGTGGAGCCCCGGCACCTGGCAGCCCCAGCTCGTCGTGGTCTACCTCGGCACGAACGACTTCTCGACCGCGCTCAACCCGGGCGAGCCGTGGCCGACGGCGGACAGCCTGGCCGCCGCCTACCGCAGCGCCTACAACGGCTTCCTGCAGAAGCTGCGCACCCGGTACGGCGCCACCACAACCATCGTGGCCGTCGGCGCCAGCCCCTTCGCCGACCACGTCCAGCAGGTCGTCCAGGAGCGCACCGCCGCGGGCGACAGCCGGGTGCGCTACTGGACGCTCGACGGCACCGGCCTGGACCTGCTCGGCTGCCACTGGCACTACTCCACCCGCGACCACCAGCTCATCGCCGACCGGCTCGGCACGTACCTGAGCACCCTGTCGCTGAGCTGGTGACGGGCCGGCCGGAGGTGGGGACGCGGGGCTAGGCCACCGACCGGATGCGGGTGACCAGCACCGAGCCCAGCACGGTCACCGCGGCGACCACGAGGTAGAGCACCGGGTAGCCGCCGAGGTAGGAGACGATCGGGAAGGCCAGCGCCGGGCCGAGCACCTGCGGCGCCGAGTTGGCGATGTTGATGATGCCGAGGTCCTTCGCCCGGTCCTCCGCCGTGGGCAGGACCTGGGTGATCAGCGCCTGGTCGACCGACAGGTACACGCCGAAGCCGAGGCCCAGCACGCCGGCCGCGATCAGCGAGCCGGTCCAGGTCGGCCAGACGGCGAGCAGCACCGCCGAGGCGGCCATGACGTAGCCGGACAGGATCACCGAGGGTTTGCGGCGGCCGCTGCGGTCGGAGATGACGCCGCCCACCACGACGGTCAGCACGGTGGTGGCGGTGTAGAGCAGGATCAGCATCAGCAACCCGTCGTCCGGGTTCTCGTAGTGCACCCGGTCGCGCAGGAAGTAGAGCAGGTACAGCGTGGCCATGGCGTTGCCCAGCTGGACCAGGAAGCGGGTGATCCAGGCCCAGGCGAAGTCCGGGTTCTCCCGCGGGTTGAAGCGGAAGGCGGACAGCAGGCCGCGCACGGTGACCCGGGTGACCGCGCCGGCCGGCACCGGCGGGTCGGGCGTGGTCAGCACGAACGGCACCACGGTCAGCACCACCAGCACGCCGATCAGCAGGTATCCGGAGGTCGTGCCGGTGACCACGGCCGTGACCAGCAGGACGCCGAGGACCACGCCGATCGACTGGGTCAGGCCCACCCAGCCGGAGACCAGGCCGCGCTGCCGCACCGGGGTCCGGTCCGGGACGATCGCGGTGAGGCCGGCCTGCAGCGCGTTCAGGCCGGCCTGCGCGACGCACCAGCCCAGGGTGAGCCCGATCAGGGTGTCCTGCCCGGAGAGCAGGGCCAGGCCGGCGCAGCCGAGCAGGGCACCGGCCGCGGTCCAGGTGTGCCGCCGCCCGGTGCGGGCCGTGGTGGCGTCCGACAGCGCGCCGGCGATCGGGCCGACCAGCACCGCCACCAGCGCGCCGACGCCGGTGATGATGCCGAGCGCGGTCTCCTTGTCGGCGCCGGCCAGCGCCTCGGCCTGGTTGGGCAGCAGCACCTGCAACGGCCCGAAATACCCCATCCACAGGCCGAGGTTGGCCAGCGACAGCAGCCCGATCCAGCGGGCGCCCACCCGGGCGGGCTCGACCGCCACGGCCGGCGTGGTCACGACTGAGCCCGCAACGCGGCACGCAGCCAGGAGAAGGAGTCCTTCGGGGTGCGCAGCTGGGTGTCGTAGTCGACGCGGACCAGCCCGAAGCGCTGGTGATAGCCCTCCGCCCACTCGAAGTTGTCCAGCAGCGACCAGACGAAGTAGCCGCGGACGTCGACGCCCGCGCCGATCGCCTCGTGCAGGGCGCGCAGGTGCCCGTCCAGGTAGTCGATGCGGGCGGTGTCGTGGATCCGGCCCTCCGGGGTGACCTCATCGGCGGTGGAGCAGCCGCTCTCGGTGATGTAGATCGGCGGGAGCGCGGTGGCGTACCGGTCGCGCAGGCCGACCAGCAGATCGCGCAGGCCGCCGGGGACGACGGGCCAGCCGAAGGCGGTGGTGGGCACGCCCTCGATCGGGAGCATCTCGAACGGCAGCGGCGACCCGTCCGGCGCCGCGGCGACCCGGGTCGGGTTGTAGTAGTTGATGCCCAGCGCGTCGAGCGGGGTCGCGATGATCTCCCGGTCGCCGTCGTGGACGTACGGCGCGTCGTCCGGCGGCCCGACCAGCGGCGGATACTCGCCGATCAGCACCGGGTCCAGGAACAGCCGGTTGTGGAACCCGTCGTAGATCGCCGCGGCGGTCTGGTCCGCCTCCGAGTCGCTCGCCGGCAACACCGGCGTGCAGTTGTTGGTGATCATCACCTCGGACGCCCCGCCGGCCCGCAGCGCCCGCACCGCCAGGCCGTGGCCGAGCAACTGGTGATGCGCCACCGGCAGGGCGTCGAACATCAGCTCCCGCCCCGGTGCGTGCGTGCCGAAGGCGTAGCCCTGTGCCATGTGCACGATCGGCTCGTTGAGCGTGATCCAACGGCCGACCCGGTCACCGAGCCGGTCCGCGACCACGGCGGCGTACTCGGCGAACCGGTAGCTGGTGTCGCGGTTCAGCCAGCCGCCGGCGTCCTCCAGCGTCTGGGGCAGATCCCAGTGGAACAGCGTGGGCACCGGGGTGATGCCGCGGGCCACCAGCTCATCGACCAGGCGGTCGTAGAAATCCAGGCCCTTGGGGTTGGCCGGTCCGGCGCCGTCCGGCTGGATGCGGGGCCAGGCGATCGAGAAACGGTACGCCCCGACGCCCAGGTCACCGAGCAGCGCCACGTCCTCGGGCCACCGGTGGTAGTGGTCGCAGGCGACGTCGCCGGTGTCACCGTCCCGGGTGCGGCCGGGAGCATGGGAGAAGGTGTCCCAAATCGACCGGCCTCGTCCGTCTTCGTTCGCGGCGCCTTCGATCTGATAGGACGCGGTGGAGACGCCCCACAGGAACGTCGACGGAAAGCTGGGCAATGAATCCATAGCCATGAACTCCTCAGAAGTGAATCCAGCTCATATTAGTGAGGGGCGGCCCCTTTGGTAAGCCGCCGCGAGAGGGAATCCGCAGGCGGCGCGGGGTCATCGGCGGCGGAAAGGAGCGATCACGGCCCGGACCGCGCCATCGGCGCATCCAACCATGGATCATCGCGGCCGCTCAGCTTCCGCGGTGTTCGGTCGATGGGAGGTTTGGCCTCTCCCTCGACCCGGAAGTGGGACCGCATGACCCGCCTGTTGCGCCGGATGCGCCTGCGTTCGCGACTGCTGCTCGCCTTCGGCACCTTCTGCCTGCTCATGTCGGTCATGACGTGGGTGGGCATCACCCAGTCGAACCGGCAGGCCGACATCGCCGACGAGGTGGGCCGGCTGCAGGTACTGACCCGCGACGTCATGCAGCTCAAGTTCCGCGACGCCGACGTCAGCGGCTGGCAGGTCGCCTACGCCTGGGACGTGCCGTACCTCGGGGGTGTCGCCGCCACCGCGGCGGACTCCGCGAACCGCAAGGGCTTCGTCGACTCGGCCGCCGCGCTCAAGCAGGAGATCGCCGCCGTGCCCGTCGATGAGCTGTCGGCGGCCGAGCGGGACGCCTTCACCGCGATCCAGGACAACTTCACCAGCTTCCTGCAGTACGACGACCAGGTCGTCGCCCTGTTCAAGCAGAACACCGCGGCCTCGATCAAGGAGGCCAACAGCCTGATCATCGGCAAGGGGTACGAGGCCTACTACGCGATCATGACCAGCACCGACGCCCTGATCGCCTCGGTGCAGACCCGCAGCGACGACGCCCGGCACCGCGCCCGCGAGGCCGCCGGCAACGTCCGCCAGGCCCTGCTGCTCGGCTGCGGCCTCGCCCTGCTGCTGACCGTGCTGCTCGGCCTGGGGATCACCGCCAGCGTCGTGGGCCCGGTCGAGCGGGTCGCGGACGCGCTGCGGGTGCTGGCCGGCCGCGACCTGACCCCGCGCCTGGTCACCGACGGGCGGGACGAGCTCACGGCCATGTCGCGCGCGTTCAACGAGGCGACCGAGGCCGTACGGCAGATGGTCGCCGGGGTCGGCGAGCGCACCGCCCGCCTCACCACGTCGGCACGCGAGCTGGCCGAGGTGTCCGGCCGGATGGACCAGCAGGCGGGCGGCACGAGCGCCCAGGCCGGCCTGGTGGCCGACGCGGCCGGCGAGGTCTCCGGGAATGTCGCCACCATGGCCGCCGCGGCCGAGGAGATGACCGCCTCGATCAGCGAGATCGCCCGCAGCACCACGTCGGCCGCCTCCGTCGCGGCGGAGGCGGTGAGCACCGCCGAGCAGACCTCCCGCGCGGTGGGCGCGTTGACCAGTGCCAGCGCCGAGATCGGCCAGATCGTCAAAGCGATCACCTCGATCGCCGAGCAGACGAACCTGCTGGCGCTCAACGCGACCATCGAGGCCGCCCGTGCGGGCGACGCGGGCAAGGGCTTCGCGGTCGTGGCGAGCGAGGTCAAGGATCTCGCGCAGGAGACCTCCCGCGCGTCGGAGGACATCATCGCCAAGATCGACGCCATTCAGCAGACCACCGGGCAGGCCACCTCGGCGATCGCCCGGATCACCGAGGTCGTCCATCAGATCGCGGAGCTGCAGGATACGATCGCCGCCGCGGTCGAGGAGCAGTCGGCGACGACCGGCGAGATCAACCGCAACGTCTCCGAGGTGGCGGCCGGCTCGCAGCACATCGCCGCGAACGTCGCCGGGGTCGCCGACATCGCCGGCGCGGCGACCCGGGACGCCGCCACGACGCTGCAGTCGGCACGCGGACTGGGCGAGCTCGCCGCCGACCTCGACCGGCTGGTGGGTTCGTTCAAATACTGATCACGCGCGCCGGCCATCCCCCGACAATGTCGATCCCGGGCCGACGACCCGGCAAAGATCTTGCAGCGGCACGGCCCGCTCCGCACCGGCACGTGACCGCGTCGATTCAGGATCGGGCCCTCGTCCAGGGTGCCGCTCACACGTCCGGGGCGCCGCTCACACGTCCGAGGTGCCGCTCACACGTCCGAGGTGCCGCTCACACCGAGGCCAGGTCCGGGGCGAGCGTCATCCCGGTCAGCTCGCCGATCGTGTGGGCGAGCTCCGCCAGCCCGTCGGCCGCGTCGGTCTTGCCGGCCACGGCGATGACCTTGCCGCTGAGGCGGGTCTTGTCGGCGTCGGTGAGGGTGTGCGCGCTGAGGACCACCACGGGCACGCCGCGGGTGGTGGGGTCGTTGTGCAGGGCGGCGATGACGTCGAAGCCGTCCAGGTCCGGCATGAGCAGATCGCAGATGATCAGGTCGAAGCGCCGGGACCGGGCGACCCGGAGGCCGTCGACACCGCCGGCGGCGGCGGTGACCTGGATGCCCTCGGCGCTCAGGGTGGCATCGATGAGCCGGCGGCTGTGCGGATCGTCGTCGATCGCGAGGACGCTCATCGGCCGGCTCGTGGCGGACGGGATGAGTTCGTGCCGGGCCATCCAGCTGAGCAGCGTGCCGCGGTCGACGGGTTTGACGAAGTAGTCGACCGCGCCGAGGGCCAGCCCGATCTCCGCGTCGTCGTGGACGCTGACGATGAACACCGGGACGTGCCGCAGTCGTTCGTCCTGTTTGAGCTCGGCCAGCACCTGCCAGCCGTCGATGCCGGGCAGCCCGATGTCGAGCAGGATGGCCTCCGGGTCGCAGGCGCGTGCGGTCGCCAGCCCCTGCTCGCCGGTGGCGGCCACGGTGACCTGGTAGCCGGCGCGCTCCAGCTGGGCCGACAGCAGCCGGGCCGCGGCCTCGTCGTCCTCGACGATCAGGATTCCCCCGCCGGGGAAGTCGGCGGGACCGCCCTCCGCGCCCGCCACACCGATGTCGGCGGCGGGCAGGTAGACGGTGAACTTCGTGCCGTGCCCCGGTTCGGAGTGCAGCTCGATGTGCCCGCCGTGGGCGTGCACCAGCCGGCGGGTCAGCGCGAGGCCGAGGCCGGTGCCGCCGGCGCGGTTGTGTACGGCGCCGACCTGCTGGAACTCCTCGAAGACGCGCTGCTGGTCGGCGGCCGAGATGCCCGGGCCGGTGTCGGCGACGCTGATCGCGACGTCGTGGCCGATTCGGCGGGCGGTGAGAAAGATCCGGCCGCGCTCGGGGGTGAACTTGATCGCGTTGGACAGCAGGTTCGTGACGATCTGCCGCAGCCGCGTCCGGTCGGCGTAGGCACGCAGCGGCGCGACCGCCACGGTGACGTCCAGTTCCTTGCGCTGGGTGAGCGCGGCCAGGGTGGTGACGACCTCGTCGATCGCCTCCCGCAGGTCCACCGGCTCGCGCCGCAGGTCGACGTTCCCGGACTCGATCTTGGCGAGGTCGAGCACCTCGTTGATCAGGTTGAGCAGGTGCTGACCGCTGGAGTGGATGTGCCCGATCCACTCGGTCGGCACGGCCGTCTGCCCGTCGGCGGCGGGCTCGGTGCGCATCAGATCGCTGAATCCGATGATCGCGTTCAGCGGAGTGCGCAGTTCGTGGCTCATGTTCGCCATGAAGTCGCTCTTGGCCTTGCTCGCCACCGTCAGCGCGGCGACCGAGGCGGACAGCTCGCCGGTGAGCCGGTCGCGGTCGGTGAGCAGGTCCGCGCGTTGCCCGAGCGCCGCGGTCTGCGCGGCGAGTTCGCCGAGCAGTTGCAGGTCGTCGTCGGTGAACAGGCTGCGGTAGGAGCCGAGCAGCAGCAGGACCGCCGCGCCGGCCGGCAGGGGCAACGGCGAGGCCGTGACGAAGCGGAAGCCGCCGGCGCGGGCGTAGGCGAGCGCGGCGGGCGGAACCGTCGGCCGGCGGTCATCGACGCTGCCGCTGCCACTGAACGCGAACAGTTCGGCACACTCCGGGTCGGGCCCGTCCGGTCGCAGCGCCGGCACACCGACCCGGGCCGCCTCGTGGCAGGCGCCGTCGCCGGTGCGGATCAGGATCACCGCGCCGCCGGAGGAACTGGCCCGGCACACCGCGCCGGCGTAGGTATGCCAGAGCGCGGCGGCCGAGGAGTCCGGTGGGGCCTGCACCAGCTTCCGGACCACGTCGTACGCCGCCCGGTTGGACCAGGCCCGCCGGGCCCACGCCGGGGGCGCGAACGCCATCAGATAGCCGACGGCCGACGCCAGCGCGAGCACCCGCGCCACCTGCTGCACCCGCTCCGGGTCGCCGACGCCCGCACCCGCGCACATGATCGCGGCCGCGAACAGCGCGGTCGCCGCCGCGGCCAGCCACAGCCGGGTCCGCGCCGCCCCGGCGCGCGACAGCGCCAGCCGGCCCAGGAACCAGGCCGCGACGACCTCGGTGATCACGAAGACGATCACGATCGGATACCGCGCCCACGGGCCGAGGACCTCGCCGCCGGCCGCCAACAGCACCCCGCTGACCAGCCACCCGGTCAGCGCCGTCCAGTACACCGCGCCCGGCACCGGGCCGACCTGCCGCACGACCCGCAGGATCAGGAACGGCTGGCCGAGCAGCAGCACCGAGGAGGCCACGGTCACGAACCGGGCCGGTTCTCCCGTCACCATGCTCAGCAGCGTGACGACGAACAGCACCGCCAGCGCCGAGAACATGACGACGACGTCGCGCTGCAGCCCGTCACGCCGGCGCAGGTAGCCGACCAGCACGCGCACGAACACCGCCGTGAAGAGGGCCTCCATGATCAGGGCCGACCACAGCGCCTCCACGCCGTCATCCCGCATAGGCAGAACGTATAACCCGGACCCGCCGCCCATACAGGAAACGGCGTCAGAGCGGCGTGGAGAGCTTGCGGTGCAGCAGGGTCTCGTCGGGCGCCCGCTCGCCGGATCCCCGGCGGATCAGCGTGGTCCGGATCCAGTGCGCCCGCGGCGCCCCGGCCTGTCCGTCGATGCGGGCGAACAGCGCCCGCGCCGCCATCTGCCCCATCGCGGCGGGGTCCTGGGCCACCACCGTCACGGCCGGCTGCAGCAGGTCGGCGAGCGGGAAGTCGTCGAAGCCGACGAGCGCGACGTCTTCGTGCAGCAGCAGCCGGCGCAGCGCCCGCACGGCCCCGATGGTGATCAGGTTCTGGCTGGTGAACAGGGCCGTCGGCGGCAGCGGCTGGGCGAGCACGCTCATGACGGCAGCCTCCGCGGCCGCCTCCGTGTGCAGGTCGTGGATCATGAGCGCCGGGTCGGGCTGGACACCGGCCCCCGCCAGCGCCGCCAGGTAGCCCTCACACCGATGCCGGGCCGTCGAGATCTTCGTGTAGTCGCCGAAGTACGCGATCCTGCGGTGCCCGTACGACAGCAGATGCCGGACCGCCTCGGTGGCGCCGACCGTGTTGGTGGACAGGACGGTGTCGCCGGGAATGCCGGACGCCGGACGGTCGACGAAGACCACCGGGGTGTCGTTGCGGACCTCGCCGGCCAGGTGGCCCAGATCGGCGCTCACCGGCGCGATGATCAGGCCGTCCGCGCGGCGGGCGGTGAAGACTCGGGTCAGTTCCCGCTCCCGGACCGGGTCCTCGTCCAGGCTCCCGGTCAGCACCTGCACGCCGCGGGCCCGGGCCTCGTCCTCGACCGCGCGGTGCAGCGAGGCGGAGAACGGGTTGCTGACGTCCTCGAGGAGCAGTCCAATCGTCCCGCTGCGGCCGTCGCCGCGCCGCAGCGCGCTGGCGCCCAGGTGCGGCTGGTAGTTGAGCGCCGCTACCGCCGTTCGCACCCTCGCGGCCAGGTCCGGCGCTACGCTGGCCTCGCCGTTCACGACCCGGGAGACGGTCTTGATGCTCACGCCTGCGGCCCGCGCCACGTCCTTCATCGTCGCTCTGACGATGTCCTCGTCCGACGCCGGATCGGCGTTGCTGGCAGGCACTGGTCCCTCTTCCCGCGGTTGATGCGAAGCGGGCAGACTACCCGCCACCGCCTCCTCGCCGCTCAGAGCATCCCGCTCGGAGACAACGATGTCTAGAGCTCCGTCAGGTAACAAAGTGAGCGTAGTTGAAATGTGTTGTTGACAACAGGCTCCTCCTCGCGGATGGTTCAGACAACGTTGTCTCAGCGACTCGACCTTTCAAGGGAGACCGATATGCAGCACCCGAAGCGAGTGATCGCCCTCGGCACCGTCCTCGGCCTGGCTCTGTTCAGCAGCGCGTGCGGCGGCGACAGCGGCACCGACAGCGGCGGCGACGGCAAGCCGCTGGTCGGTCTGATCACCAAGACGGACACCAACCCCTTCTTCGTGAAGATGAAGGAGGGTGCGCAGCAGGCGGCGGGGACGCAGGGTGTGGAGTTGCAGAGTTTCGCGGGGAAGCAGGATGGTGACAATGAGGCGCAGGTGCAGGCGATCGAGAGTTTGATCTCGGCTGGTGCCAAGGGTTTCCTGATCACGCCGAGTGATTCCAAGGCGATCGTGCCGTCGATTGACAAGGCGCGGCAGCAGGGTTTGTTGGTCATCGCGCTGGACACCCCGACGGATCCGGCCAACGCTGTTGATGCGACCTTCGCCACCGATAATTATCAGGCGGGCAGGTTGATCGGGCAGTGGGCCAAGGCGAAGTTCGACAAGGACGGTAAGCAGGCCAAGATCGCCATGTTGGATCTGAACGCCAACCAGGTCTCCGTGGATGTGCAGCGTGACCAGGGCTTCCTGGAGGGTTTCGGCGTCGATGTGAAGGACAAGGCGAAGATCGGTGATGAGGCCGACCCGCGGATCGCCGGGCATGACGTGACCGACGGTGCCGAGGACGGTGGGCGCACGGCGATGGAGAATCTGCTGCAGAAGGACCCGTCGATCAATCTGGTCTACACGATCAACGAGCCGGCGGCGGCCGGGGCGTATCAGGCTTTGAAGGCGGCTGGTAAGGAGAAGGCTGTCACGATCGTGTCGGTCGATGGTGGCTGCCCGGGTGTCGATAACGTCAAGGCCGGTGTCATCGGTGCGACCTCGATGCAGTTCCCGCTGAAGATGGCCTCGCTGGGCATCGAAGCGATCTCCAAGTTCGCCAAGGACGGCACCAAGCCGCAGGCCACCGCCGGTAAGGACTTCGTGGACACCGGTGTCCAGCTGATCACCGACCAGCCGCAGAGCGGTGTCGAGGCCAAAGACTCCGCCTGGGGCAAACAGAATTGCTGGGGCTGACGATGTCGACAACTGACACCAAGGAACCACCACCGTCTCCGGACTTCGACACCTCGGGACCCGAGTCGTTCGGGTTGCGGGTGCAGCATCTGCTGCACGGTAATCCGACGCTGGGCCCGTTGGCTGTCCTGATCGTCGCGATCCTGGCTTTCTCGCTGGCCAATCAGCGGTTCTTCTCCGCACCGAACCTGTCTCTGGTGCTGGCCCAGGTCACCGTCATCGCCGTGCTGGCACTGGGTCAGACCCTGATCATCCTGACCGCTGGTATCGACCTGTCCGTCGGCGCCGTCGCGGTGTTCTCCTCGATCCTGATGGCCAGCTTCGCCACCAAGATGGGTATGCCCGGCATCCTGGCGCTGCTCCTCGGCCTGATCGCCGGCACCGCCATGGGCGCCCTCAACGGTTTCCTGGTCACCCGGATCAAACTGCCACCGTTCATCGTCACCCTCGGCACCCTGAGTATCTTCTTCTCCCTCAACTCCGTGGTCTCCAAAAGCGAAACCATCCGCGGCTCCGACATGCCCGACCTGATGACCTGGACCGGCACCACCATCCCGATCGGTGGTTTCCGGCTGACCTACGGCTCCATCATCATGCTCGGGCTGTTCGCCGCTTTCTTCTACGCCCTGAGCTCCACCGCCTGGGGTAAACACGTCTACGCCACCGGCGACGACATCGAATCCGCCCGCCTGGCCGGTATCCGCACCAACCGTGTGCTGTTCTCCGTCTACACCGTCGCCGGTCTGCTCTACGCCCTCGGCGCCTGGATCCTCATCGGCCGGCTCGCCTCGGCCAGCCCGAACGTCGGCGTCGACTACAACCTCGACTCCATCACCGCGGTCGTGCTCGGCGGCACCAGCCTGTTCGGCGGCCGCGGCGGTGTCCTGGGCACCCTCATCGGCGCCCTCATCGTCGGTGTCTTCCGCAACGGCCTGCAACTAGCCGGCGTCGAAGTCGTCTGGCAAGGCTTCGCCATCGGCCTACTCGTCCTGATCGCGGTCTCCCTCGACCAGTGGATCCGAAAGGTCAAAACATGACCCCGCCTCCACGAGGAAACCCCAACAACACCCCGCTTCCCCCGGGGAAGCACAGCGGCAGCCCGTTTCCGGCAGGGAAGCAGAGCGGGAGCCCGCTTCCTATCGGGAAGCAGAGCGGCAGCCCGCTTCCTATCGGGAAGCAGAGCGGCAGCCCGCTTCCCATGGGGAAGCAGAGCGGCAGCCCGCTTCCCATGGGGAAGCAGAGCGGCAGCCTGCTTCCGGGAGGGCAGCAGAGCGGCAGCCCGCTTCCGGGAGGGCAGCAGAGCGGCAGCCCGTTTCCGGGAGGGAAGCAGAGCAAGACACCGTTTCCGGGAGGGAAGCAGAGCAAAGGATCCCGGCAGAGCACACTCAGGGAGGCACCGGAATGAGCACCACCCTCACCCCGGTCCTACAGGCGAAGGGCCTGACCAAACGCTACGGACGCGTCACCGCCATCGAAAGCGGCGACCTGGAGCTCTACCCCGGTGAGATCCTCGCCGTCATCGGCGACAACGGCGCCGGCAAATCCAGCCTCATCAAAGCCCTCTCCGGCGCCGTCATCCCCGACAGCGGCGAGATCTACCTCGACGGTCAACCCGCCCACTTCCGCACCCCGATGGACGCCCGAGCCGCCGGCATCGAAACCGTCTACCAAACCCTGGCGATCTCCCCCGGGCTCGACATCGCCGACAACCTGTTCCTCGGCCGTGAGGAACGCAAACCCGGCATCCTCGGCACAGTGTTCCGGATGCTCGACAAAAACCACATGCGCACCGAAGCCCGCCGCCACATGAACGAACTCGGCGTCGCCACCCTGCAAGACATCGGCCAAACCGTCGAATCACTATCCGGCGGGCAACGCCAAGCCGTCGCCGTCGCCCGCTCCGCCGCCTTCGGCAGCAAAGTCGTCATCCTCGACGAACCCACCGCCGCGCTCGGCGTCAAGGAAGGCAACCGGGTCCTACAACTGATCCGCGACGTCCGCGACCGCGGCCTACCCGTCATCCTGATCAGCCACAACATGCCCCACGTCTTCGAAGTCGCCGACCGCATCCACATCCAACGCCTCGGCCGACGCGCCACCGTCATCACCCCGAAAAGCCACACCATGAGCGAAGCCGTCGCCATCATGACCGGCGCCGCCGAACCACCACCACACACCGCCTGACCCGGCGTCGCCGGCGTCGTCGGGCTGTCAGAGCTGGAGGACGTTTCCCTCCGAATCCCGCAGGGGTGGCGAACGGGCCTTGAAGAAGAAACCGCCGATGCCGGTCACGCGTTGCCTCGTCATGGCTCCATGATTCCGGGTTCGCAGCGGTAAGGAAGCGGTAAGCACCGCGACACTTCCGGCGGCTCGGTCGGAGGTGTTGACTCAAGGTTGTGCTGAAACGCCTGCTTACCAGACCCGTGACCTGGGTCGTCGCCGTCCTGCTGGGTGTCGGCGGCGGGGCCGGTCTCTATTGGTTCGAGCCCTGGCGGCTGTTCACCGACACCACCGTCAACGAGACCCTGTCCGCAGCGACCGTGCCGAGCAACGCCGCGGCCGACGGGTCTGCGCCGACCAGCGCTGCGGCCGGGCCGATCGTCGTGCGTACGGGTTCGTTCATCACCCATGAGCATGCGACTGCGGGCACCGCCCGGCTCGTCCGCAACCCGGACGGCAGTCACCAGGTGGAGCTGATCGGCCTGGACACCTCCGACGGCCCGGACCTGCGGGTCTGGCTCACCGACCAGGAGGTCAAGAAGGGCCCCGCGGGCTGGCGCGTCTTCGACGACGGCGAGTGGACCGAGCTCGGCCGCCTCAAGGGCAACCGCGGCGACCAGGTCTACCCGGTCCCGGGGACCGTCGATCCCGGCGACTACCGAAGCATCAGCATCTGGTGCAAGCGCTTCGCCGTGTCGTTTGGAGCGGCGAGCCTGCGATGAGGGCGGCGCGATGAGGGCGGCGTGATGAAGGCGGCGTGATGAGGGCGGCGTGATGAGGGCGGGTTGACAGCGAGGCGAGGGCCACCGTCAAGTGGACCCTCGCCTGGTGACTTTGTCGCTCAGGCGCCCCAGCCGGCCTGCTCGCCGCCGACCCGGTCCTCGACGATCTTCTCCTGGTAGCCGCTGCGCCGGTAGGCCTTCACCGGGTCGGGGTCCAGGCCCGCGTCCGCCCGGACCTCGCCGAGCAGCGGTCGCACGTCCGTGTTGTACGCGTCCATCAGCGCCGCGTTGGCTTCCAGCACGTCGCCGTCGTTCTGCGCCTTGCTCAGCGCGTCCCGGTCGACCAGCAGGGCCTTCGCCGTCGCTTCCTGGATGTTCTGCACCGAGCGGATGATCGCCGGGATCTTCGCCTCGATGTTGTGGCACTGGTCCAGCATGAAGTTGATGCCGTAGGCCGGGTCCAGCGCGCCGCCGCGGACGATCTCGTACATGATGCGGAAGAGCTGGAACGGGTCCGCCGCCCCGGCCATCAGGTCGTCGTCGGCGTAGAAGCGGCTGTTGAAGTCGAAGGCACCCAGCTTCTGCTGCCGCAGCAGGAACGCCACGATGAACTCGATGTTGGTGCCGGGGGCGTGGTGGCCGGTGTCGATGCAGACCGTCGCCTTTTCGCCCAGTTCGAGGCAGTGCGCGTACGACGTGCCCCAGTCCGGGACGTCGGTGGCGTAGAAGGCCGGCTCGAAGAGCTTGTACTCCAGCAGGATGCGCTGGTCGTCGCCGAGCCGGGCGTACGTCTCGCGCAGCGCCGCGGCCAGCCGGTCCTGGCGGTTGCGCAGGTCGTCCTGGCCGGGGTAGTTGAGGCCGTCGGCGAACCACAGCTTCAGGTCACGCGAGCCGGTCGCGTCCATGATGTCGATCGCCTCGAGCAGGTGATCGGTGGCCTTGCGGCGCACGCCCGGGTCGGGGTTGGTGACCGAGCCCAGCTTGTAGTCGTCGTCCTGGAAGACGTTGGTGTTGATGGCGCCGATCCCGACGCCTTGCTCCCGGGCGAAATCGCCGAGTGAAGCGTAGTCGTCCACCTTGTCCCACGGGATGTGCAGCGCGACCGTCGGCGCCACGCCGGTGAACTTGTGCACGATGGCCGCGTCGGCGATCTTCTCCCGCGGGTTGCGGGGGACGCCCGCCTGGGCGAAGACCTTGAATCGGGTGCCGGAGTTGCCGAAAGCCCACGAGGGGGTCTCGATGCGCTGCGCGGCGAGGGCGCGCTTGACGGCGGCGAGGTCGATCATGGGTTCTCCAAAGGATCCGAGAGGTGGAACACCTCGGTCAGCAGCGGGAATCCCTCGTCGGGCGAGGTACCGACGAAGAATTCCGCCATTTCCGACTGCCATCGGGTGTTGACGTCCAGCGCCTCCATGGCCGCCTGGGACGCCGCGAGGTCGTCAGCCTCGACGTAGCCGACCAGCAGGCCGTCGGAGCGCAGGAAGAGGGAGTAGTTGCGCCAGCCGGTGGCCCGT